>JBARUP010000208.1:0-12306 GCA_049645805.1 Nodosilinea sp. | reverse complement strand
TTGTCATCCTTATCTACGCTCTCCTGCTGTATCTGTCTGAGTTAGGTCATGTTGTTCGTCTTCAGTTTTCACCAGCCGACAAAGACTGAACCTCGATTTTAAAGGTGATTTAGATTATGCTTTGAGTAGCATTTAAAGCGATTATTTTTTGCTTTTTACAGGTTTCTAGAACAAGACTGAACTAAACACACCTTAAACACTAAGTCAAATACAGTGCTAGCCAGCGAATTGCTAAACATTCAAACGCTATTCAAGAAAAGATAAAACTAAGTGGCTCCTAGCTATAGAATATTTCCTATAGTGGTAACAAAACTGTGAAGATGCCTCAGAGCTGTAGTCAGCGATAGATTCAGCGGATAGATTTCAATTTAGGAACCTAGTTTTAGTTCTTAAGCTAGAAGATAGTTCCTGTCTAACCGCTGAGCGCTGCACCTATGTTCTCTATTTTTATACTGACTTATAACGAAGAGCGCGATGTTGCCGCTTGTATAGAGTCAGCGCTGTTGTCAGATGATGTGATTGTGGTGGACTCGTGCAGCAGCGATCGCACTCAGGCGATCGCTGCTCAGTACCCGGTTCGGTTTGTAGAGCACCCCTTTATTAGCCACGGTCGGCAGCGCACCTGGATGCTTGAAAACGTGCTCTACCGCCACGACTGGGCCTACGTTTTAGAAGCCGATGAGCGGATGACGCCAGAGCTGTTTGCCGAGTGTCTAGAGGTCATTGCTAAAGGAGATAAGGCAGGCTATTACGCCGCCGAGCGAGTGATGTTTATGGGTCGCTGGATTCGGCGCAGCACCCAGTTTCCGCGCTACCAGCTGCGGCTGCTGCAAAGGGGAAAAGTCTGGTTCGATGACTACGGCCACACCGAGCGCGAGGTAGTAGACGGGCCGACAGGGTTTTTGCGGGCAACTTACCCTCACTACACCTGTAGCAAGGGGCTAAGCCGGTGGGTTGACAAGCACAACCGCTACTCCACCGACGAAGCCGCAGAGACTCTGCGGCAGCTAGAGCAAGGCCGGGTAAACTGGCGCGCCCTGGTTCAGGGAGAATCTGAAGTGGAAAGGCGGCGGGCGCTTAAGGATCTGTCGCTGCGGCTGCCGCTGCGGCCCCTGGCCCGGTGGCTCTACATGATGTTTATTTTAGGCGGCTGGCGCGACGGGCGGGCGGGGCTAGCCTGGTGTACGCTTCAGGCGTTTTATGAGTATTTGATCGTGCTCAAGGTGCGAGAGCTCACTCGTCCCGAATATTTAACCGGAGTATCATCTAGGGCCGAATATGCTGGCGATCTGCCTGAGCGAGAGGATATTCCAGCATCAGCAAATATCGTTTGATCATCTATAGCCCGGAACGCTGATTCGCTATCGTAGAAGTATGAGCGAATACAGGATAAAACGAGTTCAGGCTCCGAAAAAGAAGGTTTCGTGGCAAAACCTAGGTCAATCGCTGGCGATGTACCGCTACGGGCAGCGCGCCATTCAGCTAGTGTGGCTGACGGACTGGCGATTGACGGTGGCGCTAGGGGCACTGACGCTGGTGGCAGGGCTGCTGCCGGCGGCGATCGCCTACGTCGGCAAGCTGATTGTCGATGCGGTGGTACTGGCAGCCCAGTCGGGGCTGGCGGCAGATCGGCAGGGAGCGCTGATGTACCTGGCGCTGGAGGCGGTGCTAGTAGCGGTACTGGCGGGCACGCGCCAGGGGCTGGGGCTGTGTCAGTCGCTGCTGCGGGTGCTGCTGGGGCAGCGGGTCAACGTGATGATTTTAGAAAAAGCCCAGACCCTACCGCTGACCTATTTCGAAGATTCTGAGTTCTACGACAAGATGACCCAGGCCCGGCGGGAGGCATCGGCGCGCCCTCTGAGCATGGTGAATCGCACCTTCGGGGTTGTGCAGGACGCGCTGTCGCTGATCACCTTTGGCGGGCTGCTGCTGCAATTTTCGGGCTGGGCGGTGGCGCTGCTGGCGGTGGCAACGCTGCCTGCCTTCATTGCTGAAACCCAGTTTGCGGGCGAGGCCTTTCGACTGTTTAAGTGGCGATCGCCTGAAACCCGGCAGCAGATCTATCTAGAGGCGCTGCTGGCGCGAGAGGATTTTGCCAAAGAGGTAAAGCTGTTTGGCCTGGGGCCGCTGCTGATGCAGCGCTACAAAGACATTTTTCAGCGGCTGTACGCCGAAGACCGCAGCCTAACGGTGCGCCGCAGCGGCTGGAGCTACGGGCTGGGGCTGCTGAGTACGGTCTCGTTCTATTTGGCCTACTGCTGGATTGTGCTAGAGGCGATCGCAGGGCGCATTTCTTTAGGCGAGCTAACTATGTACCTGACGGTGTTTCGCCAGGGGCAGACCACCTTTGCCAGCTCGCTGACCGCCATCGGCGGCATGTACGAAGACGGGCTGTACCTGTCTAACCTCTACGAATTTCTAGAGCAGCCGGTGCCAGCCGATATAGGCACAGCGGTGCGAGGCATTGACCCTAGCGACGGGCTGCGGTTTGAGCAGGTGTCGTTTACCTATCCAGGCAGCGATCGCCTGGCTCTCGAAAACGTCTCTTTTCACCTCGAACCGGGCGAAAAGATGGCGATCGTGGGTGAAAACGGCTCCGGCAAAACTACGCTGATTAAGCTGCTCACCCGACTTTATACGCCAAGTCACGGGCGCATTCTGCTCGATGGTCGCGACCTGCAAGAGTGGGATAGCACCGTACTCCAGCGGCGTATCGGCGTTATCTTCCAGGACTTTGTGCGCTACCAGTTTAAGGTGGGCGAAAACATTGGTGTTGGGGATGTCACCGATTTTGAGGACGCCCAACGCTGGCAGACCGCCGCCGCCAAGGGTACCGCCACCGAGTTTATCGAGTCGCTGCCGGAGGGCTACAACACCCAGCTCGGCCGCTGGTTTTTTGGTGGTCAAGAGCTGTCGGGCGGACAGTGGCAAAAGATTGCCCTCTCCCGCGCTTTTATGCGCACCGAGGCCGACGTTCTGGTGCTTGACGAGCCCACCTCGGCCATGGATGCCGAAGCCGAAACTCGCCTGTTTGAGCAGTTTCGCGAGGCCACCCAAAACCAGATGGCGATCTTGATTTCCCACCGATTTTCGACGGTGCGGCGGGCCGACAACATTATTGTGCTGGCCGACGGCAGACTGATCGAGCAGGGCAGTCATGAAGAGCTGCTGCGCCAGGATGGCCGCTACGCCCGCCTCTTCACCATGCAGGCAGCGGGGTATTTGTAGACTTGGAACAACGCACCTGCTAGGTAATAGCCGATGCAGCAGACAACCTGAAAGTGCTATAGGCTAAAGACTGTAGTGGCAACTGCTGGGGCAGAGGAGAGTACGGGCAATGTTAAGTGACTTGCAACAGCGCAAATTGACCAAGCTATTCAGCATGTACGACTCTGACTACACTGGGGTATTGGTCAAAAAGGACTTCGATCTGATGTTTGACAAGCTGTCTACTCTGCGCAACTGGTCACTGCGATCGCCCCGCTGCCTGGTGCTGCAAGACAAGCTCATGCGCAAGTGGCAGGGGCTAGAGAAAAAAGCTGACACCGCCAAAAATAAACAAGTCTCCCGAGCCGAGTGGCTGGCCTACTACGATGACGGTCTAACCGATACCGAGCCTTGTTCAGAAGATATTCTCGGCCTGATGGATCTAATTTTCGACGTCTTCGACCAGGATGAAGACGGCAAAGTCAACCAAGCCGAGTGGGGGCAGCTGCTGGCCGCCTTTAACGAGTCGCCGGTCTATGCGCCACTGGTGTTCCCGCGGCTAGATGCCGATCAGGATGGCTGGCTCACCAAAGCCGAGTTTTTGCAGCACTTCAGCGCGTTTTGCTGTAGCGACGAGGCCGATAATGTGGCCAACAACATGTTTGGGCCTTACTAAACTATTCCGCCGACCTACCGTAGGGGCGCAAGCCTTGCGCCCGATGCAACATCTCTAGCTCCCAGCGAAGCCATCCTCGTGAGCGGCGAGATTAGCCTCGTTCTAAGGGAAACCAGCCGCCGCAACAACAGTGTTAGCTCATGCAAGGGCATACGCCTCAGAAACCGGGTCTCTGGGGTGGTGGCGCTAGACTTTCTCATGCCCAGAGAAGGCACCCGGTTTCTAATTCTAGAATTTCGTCGAAATATCACCGAAATTCTCGCTTGCGCGATTGTTAACCAACTACCATCTCAAGCTGCTCGCGGCAGCAACCATGCTGATCGACCACGTGGGAGTCGTGTTCTTTCCCGATGCCATGGGCTTTCGCATTGTGGGGCGCATCAGCTTTCCGCTGTTTGTCTGGCTGCTGGTGCAGGGCGAAGCCCACACCCGCGATATCTGGCGCTACGGCCTCAGGCTGGCGGTATTGGGGGTGGTATCTCAGCCAACTTATCAAGCCACGTTCGACGTTACTCGGCCCAACATTCTGTTTTTGCTATTGCTAGGGCTGGTGTGTTTGCGGCTAGCCCGCCATTTTTCCAAGCTTCAGCTCCTCGTTTGGCTGGGTGGCATAGGGCTGGCTGAGCTTTTAGACTTGAGCTATGGCAGCTACGGCATCGGGCTAGTTGTACTGATTCGCTACTTTCGCCGCAGCGTGCCATGGTTACTAACCTGGGTGGGGTTTCACTTAATCTGGGCCAGACTGTTTGGCTTGTTTCAGCTATCTGCGATCGCGGTAGCGCTGATTTTTTGGCTGGCCAACGGCGATCGCGGGCGGCAGGGGCGGTGGTTCTACGGCTTTTACCCTGGCCACATGGCCCTGCTGTGGCTGGTGCAGCGGCTGTAGATAGCGAAACCAGAAGCGGGGTTGTTTCAATGATAAGTAGAAGTTTAGTGTCGCCGGTACAGAAACTGGGTTTCTATGTTGGGGCGATCGCTCATGCAGCCTTAAAGACTTACGAAAGCTTAATTAAGCACCCTATACGCGCCTAAAAATAGAATGGTATAAACAAAGGTAGCAGCTGCAATCATCGGTATCTCGACCGGGAAACCGTAGATTACTTTTGCAGTGTCCTTTGGTCGCCAGAAATTCTGTGTATCATCTGCCTTAGGGCGTCCCTTCTGGGATGGGGTGGGTTCTACCCAACAACGTTCTCTCAACCTCTGCTCCAACTCAGCTATGACCAGCTTAACTTCTCTACCCAGCTCGCAAGCCAACTTCGAGCCCGGCTTTTACTATTTCGCCTACGGCTCCTGCATGTGCCCGGTCGACCTTAAGCGCTCCTTAGGTGAGAGTACCCACGCCTACGTAGTTGGCCCCGCTACCCTGGAGGGCTATCGGCTGGGGTTCTTTCGGCGATCGCGGCTGCGAGACTGCGGCGTACTCGATGTCGTGCCCAACCCTGGCTCAATGGTACAGGGAGTGCTCTACCACCTGCCCCTGCGGCTCAGCCCGGCGCTAGATCTGCGTGAAGAAGGCTACTGCCACGAGGTCGTCACGGTCAGCTGTAGCGATCGCGCCTACGAGCAGACGCGCACCTACTCCGTGATCAGCAAGCTGCACGAAGAGATTGCCCCCAACGAGTGGTACTCCAGCGTAGTCATGCGGGGGGCCGCCACCTGCGGCCTGCCAGAGCAGTACTGCTGGGAGCTGTTCCACCATATTTACTCGCTCCAGCGGCGGCAGTCACCTACGTCCCTGCGCCGTACCGCCTAGCGTCGGACCAGGGCATTCTCTATAATAGGGGCAAATTCTAGCCCTTCACCCCCGCCACCCTCGTGACCCAGACGCCGCTCTCACCTCAATCCACCGTCACTGCCAATCGCCCCGACGCCCTGGGTCGCTTTGGTCAATTTGGCGGCAAATACGTGCCCGAAACTCTGATGCCTGCGCTCTTTGAGCTAGAGCAGTCCTTTTACCAGTACCGCGACGAGGCCGACTTTAAGGCCGAGCTAGACGGGCTGCTGAAAGACTATGTGGGCCGCGCCACGCCGCTGTATTTTGCCGAGCGGCTCACCGCCCACTACCGCCGCCCCGACGGCAGCGGCCCAGAAATTTACCTCAAGCGAGAAGACCTCAACCACACTGGAGCACACAAAATCAACAACGCCCTAGGGCAGGTGCTGCTGGCCAAGCGCATGGGCAAGCAGCGCATCATTGCCGAAACCGGGGCCGGTCAGCACGGGGTGGCCACCGCTACGGTGTGCGCTCGCTTCGGCCTTCAGTGCGTCATCTACATGGGCGTGCAGGATATGGAGCGTCAGTCGCTCAACGTGTTCCGCATGCGGCTGATGGGGGCTGAGGTGCGTGGGGTAACGGCGGGTACCGGCACTCTCAAAGACGCCACCTCAGAGGCGATTCGCGACTGGGTAACCAACGTTGAAACCACCCACTATATCTTGGGCTCCGTGGCGGGGCCGCACCCCTACCCGATGATGGTGCGCGATTTCCACGCCGTAATTGGCGAAGAGACTCGGACCCAGTGCGCCGAAAAATTTGGCGCACTGCCCGACATTCTGATGGCCTGTGTTGGCGGCGGCTCTAACGCCATGGGCCTGTTTCACAACTTTGTGAACGAGCCCACGGTGCGGATGATTGGCATTGAGGCGGCGGGCAGCGGCGTATCCACCGGTAAGCATGCCGCCACTCTAACAGAGGGCCGGGTAGGCGTGCTCCACGGCGCGATGAGCTACCTGCTACAAGATGGCGATGGCCAGGTTATTGAAGCCCACTCCATTAGCGCCGGGCTCGACTATCCAGGCGTCGGCCCCGAGCACAGCTTCTTAAAGGATGCAGGCCGGGCCGAGTACTACAGCGTCACCGACCAGGAAGCGCTAGACGCCTTTCAGCAGGTATCGCAACTAGAGGGCATTATTCCAGCGCTGGAGACGGCCCACGCCTTTGCGTACCTGGAGACTCTCTGCCCGCAGCTGAGCGGCAATCCTCGCCTTGTAATCAACTGTTCGGGACGAGGTGATAAGGATGTAAATACCGTCGCCAAGGCGCTGGGTGGGCTGAAGTAGCATTGGCCGCCTTGGTGAGATTGTCCAATCAAAATTAACAGACTCAATCAGAGAAGGAATTGCAGGTGAGCGCTGAAGCTAACGCTGAGCCAAAGTCACTGTACGACCAGGATTACCAGATTTGGCTGGATAATACGGTTGCTCATCTGCAATCTAAGAATTTTGATGCGCTCGATTTAGACAATCTAATTGAGGAAATTGAGAGCTTGGGCAGGAGTGATAAGCGATCGCTGAGCAGCTATCTGATACGGCTATGTGAACACTTCTTCAAACTGTGCTACTGGGAGTCTGACCGCGATCGCTGCTTTCGCGGCTGGAGCCTAGAGATTTCTAACTTCCGTGTCAGGACGAACCTCATTCTCAGAGGTAGTCCTAGTCTGAAAAGGTATCTAGAAGAGAATTTCCTGGCCGATTACACCAGTGCTCGAAGACTTTTTCTCAAAGCAAGTGATTTTAAGCATGAAACAGTTCCTGAGCAGCCTTGGTTTACTCTGGAGCAGGCATTAGACGACGACTGGTTGCCCGAGCAGCCTGACTCAGAAACTATCGATTAGGAACTCCAATGGCCGACGGTTTTGAAATTTGCGATCGCGATCTCACCCCCGATCTACTCGCTCGCTATCTCCAGGCCGATGCGATCGCCTGCGATACCGAGACCATGGGTCTTTTGCCCCACCGCGATCGCCTGTGCCTGGTGCAGCTAGCCGACCCCGACGGCTACGTGACGGTTGTACGCATTGAGCTAGGTCAAACCGCCGCGCCGCTGCTTCAAGAGCTGCTAGAAGCGGCTCAAATCCTCAAGCTGTTCCACTTTGCCCGCTTTGATTTAGCTACTCTCAAGCACAACTTAGGCATCACCGTAGCGCCGGTATTTTGCAGCAAGATTGCCAGCAAGCTGAGCCGCACCTACAGCCCCCGCCACGGCCTCAAAGAGCTGGTTAAAGAGCTAGAGGGCGTTGAGCTTGATAAATCAGCCCAAAGCTCAGACTGGGGCAACGCCATGAACCTATCGGAGCAGCAGCTTCACTACGCCGCCAACGACGTGCGCTACCTGCACAGCATTCATCAAACCCTGACCGGTATGCTCAAGCGCGAGGGTCGGTGGGAACTAGCCCAGAACTGCTTTAGCTGCTTGCCCACCTTTGTCGCCCTAGACCTGCTCCAGTACACGGGCGTGTTTGAACACTGAGGTCAAAGACGGCGATCGGAGATAGGTAAAATAAGTTATCCACTTCAAAGACTGACTGACGCCAAGAAGAACCACCATGACTGTTGACAGCAAAGACTGTCGAGACGAGCGGCAAAAGGCAATCGACTACGCCCATCAGGTCAGCGCCGAGAAAGAGAAAACGTCCCCCAAAGCCGCCGCCGCGTGAGATGTGGGAGATGAGATGCGGGCCGAGGTTTCGCACCAGCACCAAAAGCCAAAGAAAATCGGTTTCGATCAGTTTCCAGGAGACAATCTAGAAGCGCCCGAAGGTCTAATGTACGACACCTAAAAACAGATTGGATGAACCCTTTTGGCAGCTCCCCACTGACAGATTGGAGTGTTAAAATGATCTTGGTTAGTTTTCGGTAGATTTCGCTTGTTTCATTTCATTTTGATTTCCGATACAGCTTTGTCTCCGTTTACTCGCTGCACTTGTACAGTAAGGAGACAATTCTAATGTCACTCTATGTTGGTAACCTGTCCTACGATGTCACCCGCGAAGATCTAGAGCGGGTTTTTGCGGAATATGGCGACGTGAAGCGGGTTAGCCTGCCCACCGATCGCGAAACCGGTCGTCCACGGGGCTTTGCTTTTATCGATATGGCCGCTGAAGCGCAGGAAGACACCATCATCGAATCCCTCAACGGGGCCGAGTGGATGGGCCGCGAAATGCGAGTCAACAAGGCTCGTCCCCGCGATGACTCCCGCAGCAGCGCAGGCGGCGGCAGCGGTGGCAACTACCGCCGCACCGGCTTCTAGATCTGCCTGGCCAGTCTTAGATAGACGGGGGTAGATCGCAGCGGTCTACCCCTTTTTTGTGGAATTAAAAGCTCTGGCGCTCAGCCGCGACGACAGGCGATCGATCTACCTGGGGCTGGGGTCTGCCGCTAGCATCTAGGTAGCCTAATTCCTTTAGAAAAGCGTACAGGGCCGTCGGAAAGTCAGGATGAGATCCAGTCGCCTCACCTTTATCGTTGTAGATAGTAAGGCCCCAGTCATCAGCGCGATCGTAGTGGGCCAGCATGTACTGCCAGGCGTTGCGGTACTCGCCTAACCGAGTCTGCTGGGCGACATAGCCCGCTAGCACGCCGTTTTTGTCGCCCCGTTCGGCGTAATCTGGGCCTTCTACCGTGAAGCGCATGCTGGAGGCAGCGTCTTGCAGATAGTCGGCGAACTGGGTGGTCGTGTCGCGGTACTCGCCACTGGCGTAGGTAAGAATAACGCTGGGCGGATAAGACCCGGCATAGGAACTAAAGCTATAGAGAAAGGCGTTGTCGACGGTGACAAACTCCATAAGCCCGTCGCCGTTGAGGTCGATGAACTCGCCGCCGCCGCCGTCGAGGTAGCCAAAGTAGACAGGGTCAAACTCTCGATCTTGCCAAGTGTAAGTTGTGATAGCTAGGCAGCAGTGAGCCCCACCGGTAAACGCTTGCACTACCACCTCTGAGGTGCCGTCACTGTCAAGGTCCATCAGCTCGAGGCCCGCAAATGTGGCGGCGGTTGCGGTCGCCGTCAGCTTGAGTTCGTTGTTGTAGAAAAGCTGGTAGCTCAGGTTGTTGCCAGCGTCTTCGGCCCCGTAGTCGATGGGTGTGTAACTAGCTACGACGCGAATGGGGCCCTGCTCAATCTGCTGGTTGGTCAGTACCCCTGTCTCATAGTCAATCTCTAAACGAGGGTTCTCAGCCAGGGCAGGCAGGCCCAGGCTGAGCAGACTTCCAACAAGCAGGCTCTTCAGGATGGCTTTCATCAGCTTTTCCATGTCTCAATGACACTATTTACGCAGTTTACTCAGCCTGCCCCGGTCAGTTTCAAAGCTACCAGCGCCGCCAGTGGCGCTTGCCCACCACAAAAATGCCCAGCAGCACCCCCACAATCAGCGGGTAAGACATCGTAACCAGCGCCGCCGGAATGGGCAAAAACCCTTTGACAAAAAGCATCAGAGCGATGCAGGGTACCAGCGCCCACAGCACTCCCGTATCGATATGAACGCGACTTGTGAACCAGCGCTCTAAAATGGTCAAGGCCAGTGCGCCAACGACAAACCCTGCCGCTGGAGGCAGCACCAGAAACAGCAGCTGCATCAGCGGCATGAGGCCGCTGCCCACGTTAGCCAGCAGCAAGGATAGGCTCTGAGTTAGCAGCAGATCGGCAGCGGTAGCGATCGCCACCGCTGCCAGGGCGACCTGAAGCAGAATAGCCCAGGGCAGTGACTTGAGCCGCCAAAAAGGATTGCGCATGGTCTGAGCTGTAGAGTTAAGCCCATTATTGCGCTGAAACTTGGTTTTGGCGCAGTGCTAGGCTAGCCAAAGGCAGCGCCGGTTGTCCTAGGCTGCTGCAAGGCAGCACTGATTGCTGTGATAAGCAAATCTTTGCGGTGCCAAGGTCTCGGATATGAGATAACAGTAGACGGAGAGGTAGGCCGCAATCCGCCTCTGTCTTGTCCCCCTTGCTTGGTTGCGTCATGGAAAAGCTGCTGCGTGGTCTGCGTGAGTTTCAGGAAAACTACATTCCCGACCGCCAGGAATTGATTAAGCAGCTGGCTAAGGGGCAGAGCCCTCGCGTGCTCTTCATCGGTTGTTCTGACTCGCGGGTAGACCCCACCATCATTACTCAGTCCGAAATTGGCGACCTGTTTGTCATTCGCAACGCGGGCAACATTATTCCTCCCTACGAGTCCACCAACGGCGGGGAGGGAGCCACTATAGAGTACGCCATGGAGGCGCTAGATATTGGTCAGGTGATCGTCTGCGGCCATACCCAGTGCGGAGCGATGAAGGGGCTGCTCCAAATTGGTGACCTAGAAGAAAAAATGCCCTTAGTCTATAACTGGCTACACCACACCGAGGCCACTCGCAAGCTGGTCGAAGATCACTATAGCCAGCTTGACAAGAAAGAAAAGCTCAACATGATGGTGGCCCAGAACGTCCTAACCCAGATTGATAATTTGCAGACCTACCCCTCAGTGCGCTCAAAGCTCCACACGGGAGCTCTGGCTATTCACGGCTGGATCTACGAACTTGAGACCGCTCAGCTGCTGGCCTATGACGACGAGAGCAAAACATTTTTGCCCCCCCACAGCAAAATACAGGCCAACAGGGATACAGCGGCAGTGATCAAGCCGGGCGGGCTGAGCCTGAACTCCAACACGATGGGCGGAGCCGGGGCTCCTTCAGTTCCTTTGCCTGCATCGTCTGAGCCCGTACCCGCCCACTGGCCAGGGGCAAACCGCCTTAGCCATGATCAGGCCGCCCGCATTTATGGGAGTGCTTCGGTATAGGTTTTGTTTTCGATCGGAAGTAGACTTCGCTAAAGACGGTAACAAGCTAGGCTCCAGTGAGCTAACCTGAAGCTGCTCTAGCGATCGAAGTTGGCGATTCGGCGGGCTGCCCCAACGCTTTGCTCACCAGGACCAAAGGTAATTTCAAGCGCCTGCTGGTCGACAAAGGCCTCCGATGCTTCGCGGTAGACGGTGCGGGTGGTCGGTAGAGTGCGCCGCTGGCCGTCGTAGTCAAAGGTAAGGGCGTAGGTCACGTCTTTGAGCAGCATAGGATCGGTGCGCTGCTCAATAGGTTCGCGCTTGCGAGCCTCTAGCTCATCGGCGGTGGGGCGAGGCGGCAGCGACGGCCAGTAGAGTCCGTTGTCGTCAGGGCCAGTGGCGGCACCTTCAGGGCGCACCCCGTTGCGGGTGACTAGAGAGTTTGACCCAAAGGTTTCCATGTGAATAGTCTGGCGACGGTCAAAGCTGCGGGCGTACTCGGCTCGCCAGGTTTGAGTTACGGTAGCAGTAGCTTCGTAGGTGCCCGTGGTAACGGTGTCACCTGTGGCAGGGTAGTTTTCGCACCCGGTCATCAGGCCTAGACCTAAAGCGAGGGTGCCAGCTCGGAGCCATCCGGGCAGAAGAGACAGTGTGGGCATAGCAGCAGTCAGGGGTATTCAAGGGGTAAGTGTATAGACACTACCAGCGCTTCACACAGTGCGTCTACGGCAGGTGGCAGGGAATACAAGTGGCATAGCAGGAGAGCTAGGGGTAGATGGCTATTTACCCCCGACGACAACTATCGAAGGTTTAGCTCATAATTCGTCAGCCTCAAGGTTACGAGGCTCTAGCCGCCGGGGAGGTTAACCTGGGATTATTCCACGAGCAGCATCA
>JBARUP010000207.1:0-2279 GCA_049645805.1 Nodosilinea sp. | reverse complement strand
ACGTTTAAGAACTCAGGAATGCTGAAGGGGGTTGAGCCAGACCAGCGTTTTTAAATTTAGCTCGATTTTAGTACTACAGCCTGGAATGTATGTCAAGTACCCTTATCACAATTGGGTGAAAGTTGACCTATAGGGGGCGATCGCCCTGCATTCTGTGAACCAGCTAGCCGAAAGCTCTTAAAACTAGATGATTTGGGGCAAGCTGTATTTGAGAGCAAGCTTATTGCTTCTCCTTCCACGCTATGACCGTTCTTCTATAGACAAATCGCCCCCTGGTGCCCAGCGTATCAGGGGGTTATTAATTCGAACATAGCCGACTTGTCGTGGGGCAACTAGCGATCGCGGCGATAGTGTTCTGCCCTGGGCGATGATGGTAGACATGTTTTGGGCAGACAGCACTATGCTGGTTCAACTTTTGCCGATGATTTTGGTGGGCTTGATCGGCTATGGGCTAAAGCGGACCGGGGTGCTAGGACCGGGCGAGATCAAAACGATTGGTCTCTTGCTGACGCACCTGGCGCTGCCTGCGGTAATTCTCAAAGCGCTGGCAACAGCGTCGATTACGCTCGATTTAATCTATTTGCCGCTGTCGGCTCTGCTAGTGGTGCTAGGGCTAACGCTGATTGGTCTGCTAAGCCTGCTGCTAGGCTGGGAGCGGGCTAAGGTTGGGGCTCTAATGACTTTGTTTCCAACCTTCGAGGGCGGCGCGGTGGGCTATCCGCTGATGCTGCTGGCATTTGGCGAAGTAGGTCTGAGCCGGATTGTACTGTTTGACCTGGCTCAGGCGATCTACCTGCTGACCGTGGTGTATTGTCTATCAGCCTGGTTTGGTCAAGAGGGGGTAACGGCCCGCGCCGTGGTGACAAAGCTAGTGCAGACCCCTTTCTTTTGGGCCATTCTGCTGGGGCTAACCATAAATGCCCTGGGGCTGACCTACGAAGTTGTGCTGAACCTGCTGGATATCTTGAGCGACGGCTTCTTGCTGCTGGTGCTGCTGGTGGTCGGCACAGAGTTTGAGGTAGAAGCGACTGAGGCCTGGGTATACCTGCTGATAGCGCTGGCTAAAACTGGCGCTGGCCTCGGCTTGGGCTGGCTGGCGGCAACTGCTTTTGGGCTAGATGGGGTAGAGCGGGCGGCGGTACTGGTAGGGTCAGGGCTGCCTCCGAGCCTGCTGACGCTGTTTTTCACCCAGGAGAATCGTTTAGACGTGCGCTTTGCCAGCAGCTTGATTTCGGTAGCGATACCGGTTTACCTGGTGGTGATGGTGCCGCTCTTGGCCCGCATGTCACCCTAGCTGCGATTACGAGCGCGATCGGGCTGTGGCTATTGCAGGTTTACGATGAAGCCGGGTAGAGCAAATTGATGATCTTTGCGGAATGGCGGCTGATCATCCTGTAGCTTTCCTCGGCGAAGTTGGAGTTGAGTCAACCCCGCCTCCTGGTATAGATATACCGGAAGGCGGGGTTTTAAAGTGCCGCCCTAGTTCAGCTGGCTGGGGGGTGCCAGCTCTAGCTCTTCTTGCAGCAGGCTGTCGTAGACGCGGGGTAGTCGAGCGGTCATGCTGTTCGACTCAATACCATAGCCGAGGCTAGTCCAGGTGCCCGACAGGCGGCGCAGCACTTCATCTAGGCGTCCCTCGCGTAGGGCTGTGGGAATATCAAGATTCCATGCGGAGGTGTCGCTGAGCCAGCGGTAAACCACCAGATCCTGCGATACAGGGTCAAAGCTGTAGTCTCGCCAGGTACCAAACCAGCCGGACGATTTTGGGTGGTAGTTGGCCGCTTTTTCTTGCCAAGTGCCGGACAGAAACTGGTAGCGACCAGCAGCGGTTGTGCAGTGCCCCAGATTTGGGCCAGCCACAATCTCGACGCATATATTGGGATGGCGATTGAGCCGAGGAACAACCTGCCCCCCGTAGAGCACGCTGTAGGGATCGTCGGTGTTGGATTCAGCGGCAGAAATAGTGCGCATCAGAGCGCGGACGTAGGGGTCGCCCCCCTCCATGGCCAGCGGCAGGGGCTCGCTAACCCATACGGTCTTCTGAATTTTTTCTAGAGAAGGGCGAAGCTGCGAGAGATGGGGCAGCGATCGCGCGCCCAGAAATCCTGCCGATAACAGCAGCAGCACGACCACAGCCCGCCGCCGCTTGGCCTGCTGAACGCGGCGCTGCTGGGCACGACGGGAAGGACTGGTAGACTGCGAGGTCACAGGCGACGGGGTACTCAGGAGCAGAGGTGGCTAGCTGAACCTAGCTCAGGCTAAAGACCGTTATCCTAGCG
>JBARUP010000206.1:0-2075 GCA_049645805.1 Nodosilinea sp. | reverse complement strand
GGTCAGGGACGGTGAGCGTGTCTCCGTCCCTTAAGGTAACTGCCTCCCCCAGCTGATAGACCTCCACCTGTCGGCTCTCGGGATTGATTAAGATACCGACCTGAGTCCCTAAGTTTAGGAATTCCTGAACTTTGTCTCGCAGTTTGGCCACGCTGTCAGCAGGAGATTTGACTTCTACCATCAGATCTGGGGCCAGTTCTGCAAAGGATCGAGGGCTGCGCCGCAGCCGCTCAGCTCTGACAAAAGAGACATCGGGTGCACGGGTGTCGGAATTCGGCAGCCCAAAGCCCGCACTAGACCCCGTGATCCGGCCCATGTGGCGGGGCCGAACCCAGTTGCCCAGCACTCTCGATAGCTCAGTAGAGACTTCATCAGCCTCGTAGCCGGAGGAACTCGTAACGTTGACCTTACCGTCCACTAGCTCCATACGGTAGTCGGGATAGTCGGCTTGCAGCCTGGTTAATTCGCGGACTGTCAATCCCATCACCTATCCTCCCATTAGAGCGTTCTAGGTTTATTCTAGGGTTTGCCAGTGCCTAAGGTAGACTCGCCGACTGGAGGAGTTTACCCCTTAGGCTTCAAGCAAAGAATTTCTGTCGATCCACCTATGAATCTTGTTCTCACCAATGATGATGGCATTGACGCACCCGGCATTGCGGCTCTGGCCGAGGCGCTAAATGGTCATTCTACCTGGGTCGTAGCGCCCGATCGCCATCTCTCGGGCTGTAGCCACCAGATGAATCGAGGCGGCCCCATCGCCATTGCCCAGCGCAGCGATCGCGCCTTTGCCATTGCCGGTACTCCAGCCGACTGCGCCCGCGTTGCGGTCAGCCATCTGTGTCCAGAGGCCACCTGGGTACTCTCAGGCATCAACGCCGGGGGCAACATGGGCGCTGATATTCACGTGTCGGGCACCGTGGCCGCCGTGCGAGAAGCAGCTCTGCTGCGGGTGCCAGGTATTGCCGTGTCCCACTACATTCAGAATCGTCGCCCCATCGACTGGGCTGTGGCGACTGGTCTGGCAGCCCGAGTTATTTCTGTGCTCATGGACGAAGCACTGCCAGTCGGGTGCTTTTGGAACGTAAATTTGCCCCACCTGCAGCCGGGTGATCTAGAGCCTGAAATTGTCTTCTGTACCACCTGCACCCAGCCCCTGCCCACTGAGTTCAAGGTTGACCAGGGCCAGTTTCACTACGTGGGCAACTACAACGACCGTCGCCACGACCCCGACTCAGACGTAGCCGTGTGCTTTGGCGGTAATATCGCGGTGACAAAAGTTTGTCTGTGGTGAATACAAATCTTCGATACATCTCGACTGGGAACGCGAACTCGACCCGCCGAGCCAATTGCGGCGAAGCTCCTGACGGGTTTTTAGCTATAAACACTCTAAAGCTGGTAGAGGGCGGCCCTCATCGCTTCGCTGACTTCAGCAGCAGGGGCATCGAAAAGAATGCTCCCCTGGCGCAGGCCGATAATGCGATCGCAGTATTTCACCGCGAACTCGACTTCATGCAGGCTAATCACCAGGGTTTTGCCGGTTGTTTCGCTGAGCTGGCGCAACAGGTCCATCATGGCCCGCGATCGCTCCGGGTCAACGCTAGAGATCGGCTCATCAGCCAGAATTACCGCCGGGTCTTGCACCAGCACCCGGGCTAGGGCGACCCGCTGCTGCTGGCCACCCGAGAGGCGATCGGTGCGGGCGTAGAGCTTGTCGGCAATCCCTACCTGGGCAAGCGCCTGGGCCGCGATGGGTATCTCCGGCCACAGCAGCGACCAAAGCGCCCTAGGCAGCGACCAGCGGCCCAAGTGCCCAGCATTTACGTTGTGAACCACCGCCAGATTGCCTACCAAACGGTGCTGCTGGTGCACTGTACCCACCAAACGCTGAAGTCGCCTCAGCTTTTGGGCGCTGAGGCGGTTTGTGTCTTGCCCCATCAGCAACACGCGACCGGTGGTGGGTACCTGACTGCCGTTGAGCAGACTGAGCAGCGTGCTTTACCCGCCCCGCTAGAGCCAATGAGCGCCACTCGTTCCCCTGGGGCAATCGCCAGCGTGCAGCTGCTAAGGGCCTCCAC
>JBARUP010000205.1:0-5427 GCA_049645805.1 Nodosilinea sp. | reverse complement strand
GGCTAAAGCCAGGCCGAGATGCGTAATACCTTGGGTAGTTGCTGCTATAGACATAGGTCGCATGGGGCAAAACTAAAGATTTGGGAAGCTGAAACAGAGAAAAAGAACACAACCGAGCATCAATATTCAGGCCGTGGATCTGTCAAGAAGCGGTGGATTTCTTGCAGAGCTGACTCAGTACGTTGCGCTGGGTTAATACCCTAAAGAGAGAAAATAAAATGTCGGCTAGTGAGGGTGCTGGCATTGACATCTATCAGAGTGGCTACAGCGTAGGTTTGACCTCCTGCTGTGAGCGATAGCAGCGCATCTTTACC
Organism: Nodosilinea sp.; assembly: GCA_049645805.1. GTDB lineage: Bacteria > Cyanobacteriota > Cyanobacteriia > Phormidesmidales > Phormidesmidaceae > Nodosilinea. Next base: position 5,113 of record JBARUP010000205.1, on the reverse strand, counting down.
GCTTTGCTGAAGCTGTAGGTTGCCCATTCCAAGGCCGCCGATCGCACTTAGATCAATGCGATCGCGCACAATCTCAAAGTCCACGATTGTGTCAGTGCCTTCATCGAGGGCCTGATATTTGAAGATATCGTTGCCCTGGCCGCCAATTAGCGTGTCGTTGCCCTGGCCGCCAATCAGCACGTCACTGCCGCCGCCGCCGTTGAGAATGTCATTGCCGCTGCCGCCCAGCAGCCAGTCGCTGCCGCTGCCGCCGTTGATTACATCGTCGCTGTCGCCGCCGTCGAGGTAGTCATTGCCGCTGCCGCCGTTGATGATGTCATTACCCGCTTCGCCATAGATGGAGTCGTTGCCGCCGCCCGCGCTGATTATGTCGCTGCCGGTGCCGCCGTAGATAACATCGGTGTCGCTGCCGCCGGTGATAATGTCATCGCCACCGAAGCCGAAGAACACATCGGGGTTGCTTAGGCCGCTGATGCTGCCGTCAGGGTTAACGCCGTAGATGATGTCGTTGCCCTCCGTGCCGTTGGTCCCATCTCCTGTCCACCGCACAAGAGTAGTGGCGGTGTTGCTGCTGTCTTTGCCATCGCTAACGGTGATCTCAATGGTGCGATTTTGTCGGTTGGGGAAGGTAGCGATGTTTTCATAGGCGACAGCTGCGATCGCAGCTTGATAGTCGCTCAGCGGCGCAAGTCCGGTCAGGGTGAGCTGCCCAGTAGCTGGGTTGTAGGCGCTGGCCACAATGCCGCCCGGTAGAGTGCCTACCACCAGCCCCTCATCGCTGCCGTTCAGCCTGTTTGTCAAAGTCAAGGTGACCGAGGCCATAGACGCATCATCGATATCGGTGATGCTTAGGGTGGTGGGTGCGATCGCCACTGGTTCAATAGCGGGCCTGTAGACAGTGGTATATCCACTCCCAGGCTGACTGCCGTCGAGGTCTAGTACCGGCGCATCGTTAGTACCGTTGATGATGATGGTCAGCGTAGCGGTATCGGTACCGCCCTGCCCATCGCTGAGGGTATAGGTAAAAACGTCAGGCAGAATTTGCCCTAGGGTCAACCCCTGTACTGCGGCGTCGGCGTTGTTGAGACGATAAGTGTAGGAACCATTACTAGCCCAAACCAGCGTGCCGTAAGCACCAGCGAGCGTACCAGGACCAAGACCGCTGATGGTAGTGACGGTAAGCGGGTCACCGTCGGGATCTTGGTCTACCCCATCGCCAGTGTCACTCGTAATCAGGTTGCCGTTGGTGGTTAGGGTGCCGTCTTCGGTTACAGCACCCACGTTGTTGGTTGCCGTTGGTGCCGGGTTAGTGACGGTCCAGCTAAAGCTCTGGTCAACCTTGGCACCCTGGTTGTCGGTAGCGGTGACGATGATGCTGTAGACTCCGCCACTTCCGCCCTGGGAAGCACTGCGGTCAAGCGTGCCGCTGATGATGCCGGTGTTGGGGTCTAGAGCAAGTCCTGGGGGTAGACCTGTAGCCCCATAGGTCAGAACATCGGTGCTATCGGGGTCGCTGAAGAAAGCAGAGACGTTCAGCGGCGTGACGACTTCAGCATCGTTGTTGCTCTGGCTACCGATAGGCGTTACCACCACGGGCGCATCGTTGGTGCCGTTGATGGTGATGGTCAGCGTTGCGCTGCCGGTGCCGCCTTCACTATCGCTAACAATATAGGTGAACGTGTCGAATAGGGTTTTGCCTGCCCCTAACGCCTGCACGGTTGGGTTGGCGTTGTTCAGGCTGTAGGTGTAGCTGCCGTCATTAGCCCAGGTAAGCGTGCCGTAGCTGCCCACCGAAGGCCCGCTGGCACTGCCGTTAATGCTAGTGATAGTAAGAGGGTCATTATCAGGATCAGTGTCAATCCCTGCGCCGGTATCACTCGTAATCAGGTTGCCGGTGTTAGTTAGGGTGCCGTCTTCGGTGACGCTCCCCACGTTGTTGGTTGCCGTTGGTGCCGGGTTAACCACCGTCCAGCTAAAGCTTTGGTCAACCGCAGCGCCCTGTTTATCGGTAGCGGTGACGATGATGCTGTAGACCCCGCCAGTTCCACCCTGGGAAGCACTGCGGTCAATCGTGCCGCTGATGGTGCCGGTGTTGGGGTCTAACGTCAACCCTGGCGGTAGGTTGGTCGCCCCGTAGGTGAGAACGTCAGTGGTATCGGTGTCGCTAAAGAAGGTAGAAACGTTCAGCGGCGTGACGGCTTCGGCATCGTTGTTGCTCTGGTTGCCGATGGGTGTCACTATCACAGGCCCATCGTTGGTGCCGCTGATGGTGATGGTCAGCGTTGCGCTGCCGGTGCCGCCCTCGCCATCGCTAACAATGTAGGTGAACGTGTCGGTGAGGGTTTCGCTTGCCCCTAATGCCTGCACTATTGGGTTGGCGTTGTTCAGGCTGTAGGTGTAGCTGCCGTCGCCAGCCCAGGTGAGCGTGCCGTAGCTGCCCGCCGAAGGCCCGCTGGCACCGCCGTTAACGCTGGCGACGATGAGCGGATCGCTATCGGGGTCAGTATCCACCCCATCGCCGGTATCAGTGGTAATTAGGTTGCCGGTGTTGGTTAGGGTGCCGTCTTCGGTTACAGCACCAACGTTGTTGGTTGCCGTTGGTGCCGGGTTAACCACCGTCCAGCTAAAGCTTTGGTCAACCTTAGCGCCCTGTTTATCGGTAGCGGTGACGATGATGCTGTAGACCCCACCGGTTCCGCCCTGGGAAGCACTGCGGTTAATCGTGCCGCTGATGATGCCGGTATTAGGATTTAGCGTCAGGCCCGGCGGCAGGCCCGTGGCCCCATAGGTCAGAACATCGGTGGTGTCAGGGTCGCTGAAGAAGGCAGAGACGTTCAGCGGCGTGACGGCTTCGGCATCATTGTTGCTCTGGTTGCCGATGGGTGTCACCACCACGGGCGCATCGTTGGTGCCGTTGATAGTGATCGTTAGCGTCGCGATCGCAGTGCCGCCGTTACCGTCGCTGACGGTGTAGGTAAAGACCTCGGTCAGGGTTTCGCCCGCCGCCAGGGCCTGCACCGCCGGGTTTCCGTTGTTGAGGCTATAGCTGTAGCTGCCGTCGCTGGCCCAGTCTAAGATGCCATAGCTGCCGATCACATCCTGGGCCGGATTAGTGATCGTTGTTGCCCCCCGTCGAATTTGGGCTACGGTTAGTACGTCATTTTCAACATCGGTGTCGTTGGACAGCACGTTGCCGGTGACCGGGGCGATCGCGTCTTCGCTCAGGCTGTTACTGTCGTTGACCGCAACCGGCGGGTCGTTGACTGGGTTGATCGTCAGCGTGATTAGATCGGTATCGCTGAGAGGACCACCGCTGCCGGTATTACCCAGATCGTTTGTGGTAACGGTAAGCGTGGCAGAGCCAAAGTAGTCAGGGGTCGGATTAAACACCAGGCCGTTGAGAGCCGTGTTAATGGCTGCAATGGTGCCCCGAAAGGTGAGAGTGCTGTCGGCGGTGCCGCTGCCAGTCGTAAAGCTGAGGCCAGCCAGGGTGGCTAAGGTCAAAACCCCGTTAGTAACGCTGAGGGTAACCTGTACGGGCTGGTTGCCTGCGTCAGGATCGCTGATAGAAATGGCGTTGCCGTTGGCGGCACTAAAGGTGCGAGACGTATCTTCGCTGAAGGTTTGGGGACCGGGCACCGTGTTAACCGGCGGGTCGTCAACGGCGATCACGGTGATGGTGCCGCCGATTTGGGCGGTCTTGGGACCACCGCTGCCGGTATTGCCGCCATCGTTGAGGGTGATCGTCAGGGCGCGGGTAGGCTGAGTACCGATGAGAGTCGGGTCGTCGCTGGTGCTGGCGTAGGTGAGCCGCTCAATCAGGGCTTTTACCGCCGCTGGGGTAGCACTGGCCGTGGTAAACGTAACTACTAGGTTGCTGCCGTTCCCCCCGGCAAACGTACCAATCGGGTTGCCTTCGTAGCTAATAGTGCTGCCCAAGACGTTGATTTGTCCAGGGCCGTTGCCCACGGCCTGAATGGCCAGACTATCGCCAGGGAAATAGCTGCCCAGGGCCACCGTCAGGCTGCCGCCATTGAACTGGGGAGCATCCACATCACTGACGGTAAGGCCCGTGGCTACGAGCTGAGCCACAGCGTCTTCAGTGAACGTGGCCCCGACGGTGCCCGCTAGCTGCGGAGCATCGTTAACGGGGTTGATGGTGCCGCTAATGGGGACGGTGGCGGCGCTGTAGGCGGTGGTGCCACCCGTCGCGCCGCCGCTTAAGTTGGGCAAGCTGCCGGTGGTGACCGCCCCAGAAGAAGTGTCGATCAGATGCACAGTGAGCGCTGGCACCGGCCCGTTGTAGTCGGCGGCGGGCACAAAGCGCAGGCTGTGGATGGCTGACACCACTAAGGCACTGGCTACAGTCCGATTGCCTACGGCGACCCAGGCGGTGCCGTCGGTGGAATACTGCCAGACCCCTTCTACGGTGGCGGCGTTGCCCACAACGGCAATACCGGCCAGAGAGTTGGCAGTGGAGCCGCCGCTGACCTGGTCGGCGCTGTCGTTGAAGTTAGCGGTGACTAGGCCGCTCACCAAATTTCCAGCAGGGCTGACGGTATCTTCATCAAAGGGGGTGATGGTTGCGGTGCCGGTGGCTAGGGGCGCATCGTTGACGGCGGTTATCGAGGTGCCCAGGGTGACGGCATTAGCGCCGTCGCTGTAGGGAGTGGTGCCACCGGTAGCACTGCCCGCAGAAAGATTTACCACCGCGCCAGAGACGACGGCACCACCAGAGCTATCTATCAGGCGGGCAGTCAGACTGCCGGGCGTACCGTTGAAATTAGCCGCTGGCAGAAACCGGACCTGGGTACCGGCGGCCAGCCTAAGCGCTGAGGTCAGGCTTCGGACACCTATATCGCTCCAGGTAGTGCCGTTGGTAGAGTACTGCCAAGCCCCTTGGGCAGCCGTAGCGGCGTTAGTAACAATAGCTACTCCGGCCAGGGTATCTGCCGCTGAGCCGCCTAGGGCCGTCTGGTTGTCCGCGGCATCGCTGAAGGTGCCGTCAAACAGCTGGGCAACCGTGCGGACCTCCGGGCTGGCTGTGTCTTCGGGGGACGCCAGTAAAGTAGTAGTGGCGGCGGTGCGGATCGGCGCATCATTGAGCGGATTT
>JBARUP010000204.1:0-9684 GCA_049645805.1 Nodosilinea sp. | reverse complement strand
GTAGACTCACTGGCTTACTTGAGCTGGGAAGGCATGCTACAGGCCACCTACCAAGACCCCAGCAGCTTCTGCTCGGCCTGCTTTACCGGCAAATACCCGGTCGAAATTCCTGAACCGTTTAAGCGGGCGAAGATCAAGTTTGAGGCTAAAGAACCCGTTGCTACCTAAGTCTGAACCCTGTCGGCTCAGGCTACTATCCGCCTAGCGGCTGGATATAAACTCAGCGAGGGAATACAGTAGAACCATGAGCACGGGCAGACAGGGCGCTGAGGGCGGCTGGTCTCGGCTATGGGGTGTGGGCTGAATGGATTTGGGGATCGTAGACATTGGCATCCTGTTTGGGATAGCAGCGATCGCGGGGTGTATAGACACCATTGCCGGTGGCGGCGGCCTGATTACGCTGCCCACCATGCTGATGGTGGGGGTGCCCCCCGCCGCCGCGCTGGCTACCAGCAAGCTCCAGAGTACCGGCGGCTCGCTGACCGCCTCTCTTTACTTTTTGAAGCAGCGGGCGGTGCGTCTCCAGGACAATACTCTTGCGATCGCGATCACCTTCTTGGGCTCGGTCGTAGGTAGCTGGCTCGTGCTTACTCTAGACACCGCTGCTCTGGCCAAAATAATCCCTTTTTTGCTGATTTTGATCGGCAGCTATTTTGCCCTATCGCCTAGGCTAGGTGCTGTCGATAGCCAGCGTCGCGTTAGCCCCAAAGCCTTTACCGGCTTGGTTGCGCCGCTGCTAGGGTTCTACGACGGTTTCTTTGGCCCAGGCTCAGGTATGTTTATGGCTGTCGCCTTTGTTGGTCTGTGTGGCTACAACCTGACCAAAGCTACGGCCCACACCAAGCTGCTCAATTTCACCAGCAATGTTGCGGCGCTGCTCTACTTTTTGCTGTTCGGCACAATCTACTGGAGCGTTGGCCTGGCGATGCTGGGCGGCCAACTGCTGGGGGCTTACTTAGGAGCCAAGCTGGTCTTTGCGCGGGGCGCATCCTTGATTCGGCCCATGGTGACAGTCGTCTGTTTTGTAATGGCGCTCAAGCTCTTGACCGAGAGTTGATTGTATTAATGTCCTAGTCCATAGGTAGCTCCTGCACCAGCGCCATATCCCAGTAGAATGCCTCGATTTTGTGGCCGTCAAGATCGCGCACAAAGCAGCCGTAGTAAGGATCAGTCTTGAGTAGCCGTCCGCCAGTGGCTTTACAAAGCTGACCGCACGGCTCCCAAGACAGCGCCGGTGACAGGATTCACGACCATGATGTGATTGCCCAGCATCACTAAGGCTGTGTGTCTAGGCTGCCTAATCAATGACGCAGCCGCCTGAGGGAGACGCAGCCGCCTAGCCAAACTCGCGGGTAGCCGACGTCTACGCCCTACCTGCTGCTCAACACCCGCTGGGGCGTTAAGGTGGGTCAATACCTCTGCGGGCAAATTTGCGATGCTATCGGTACCGGCTGTCTCCTCTGCGGTGGAGATGATAGTCGCGATCGCCTCAATTTGCCCCTGAGAAAGATTCTCTAGAACCTCCGTTGGCACCGGAGTAATCTCTGCCGCAGGATCGATCGCTGCGGCAAAGTCTGCTGCGTCTTCTAGGGAAACGGACATCACCACGGTCGGCGTCTCAGTCTCTATTGGGCTCCCTACCGCATCGTCACCTTGCGCGTCGTCAGTGTGCACCGGAAGAGGAGTATGGTTAACTTCCTCCGCACCGGAGCAAGCCTGGGCTCCGGTCCACAAACCACTGACTGCCACTAAACCCAAACCGAAGCCTATCGTCTGCCGCCAGAGAATCATGAACGCTCTCCAGAAAAATAATATTGATTTAACAATCGAAGCCTGACTTTTAGCAGCTGAGAAAACTGACTATTGAGGAAACCCAGGCAGCATTTCCCTAAAGCTAATCAAGCGCCTGTCAGAAGAGTCGAGACTGATAAAAGCACCCAACTTCTTATCTACCAATTAAACTCGCCTTGAGGATTACTCCGGCAGGCTCAGGTTCAGTTTTCTAACTGGTCTGACGACGCTGGTTCGACAGCAAGAGAGTTGCGGTCTTTCACGGTCACATTCATTAAATCGCTACGTCTAGCACATTGGCAGTACCTTGCTAGAGCCGGCGGATTCCCAAACGATGCCTGAGTACCCGCCAGCGGTGAGCGTGGGTAGGCAGCCGCAGCCAGTAGGCCCAGCGGCGCGAAAATGCCCCCAGCCTTCCTGTGATACAGAGCCCGAACCCGCATACCACAGCGTTGCCTTTGCCCAGAGTAAGCATGTCGCCTAAATGGTTATATTGAAAGGGTTTGAGAGGACAGTTGGTAATTAGCGCTACCAGGTTGCGGGCCACCAGAGGACCAGCTTGGTAGGCCGCCTGGGCCGTCATTGGAGCCCGGTCACGACCGGGAGCGGGCATAGCGGCTACATCCCCCAGCACAAACACATCGTCGTGGCTAGGCAGTTGCAGCGTCGGCTTTACTAGGCACTGCCCTAGGGGAGTTCGCTTAGGTTCGTCTCCCAGCCAGGGACGCGGCACCGTGCCTACGGTCCACAGCACTAAATCGGCAGGGCAATGGCAGGGGTTGCCCTGGTAGCCAAAAGTCATACCGCTGGCGTCGACGGATTCGATCGCAGCATCGACGTACACCGCTACTTTACGCTGAGCCAGGGCACGGGCTGCCGCCCGCTGTAGCCGAACGGGGTAGGAGCGAAGAATTTCACCCCGGCGGTCGACTAAGGTAATGTGTCCCCGAGGCCCAAGGCGATCGCTCAGTTTGCAGGCTAGCTCAACCCCGCTGGGGCCAGCCCCAGCTACCACCACCCGCACCGTGGGATGATGCTCAAGGTTCGCCAACCGCCGCTCTAGCTGTTCAGCGTCACTCAGGGAACTAAAAGGCAGGGTATGAGCCTGACTACCTGCGATGGCAGGAGGGCGCATTTGACTGCCCAGGGCGACTACCAAATAGTCGTAGAACAAGGGTTCGCTGTAGCGCAGGGCCACAGTGCGCTGGGCTATGTCAATGTGCTCAACCCAGTCCTGGCGCAGGCTAATAGTCGTGTGCCTGAGCAAATCCTTGTAAGTGGGGGCCACTTCCCAAGGAGATAGCTCGTGGGTCAGCAGTTCGTAGAGCAGCGGCGTAAAGTTGAAGCGATCGCGCGGCTCCACCAGCGTGACACGAACTCTAGCTGATTTGCCCAGGCGTCGATGCAGCGCGAGGGCACAGTACAGCCCGCCAAACCCGCCCCCCAAAATACAAATGCTCACCACTTGATCTGAGGCAGGGGCAGGCGGTCGAAGGGTAGCGCGATCGCGCAGTAGAGCGGCAAACAGCTTTAGTGGCATAGCGCAATGGGCAAGGGCTGTGCCAAGGGTGCCCAGCTTGCGGCACAATAGCGCTAGACGCAGCCACCACTACGGTGATTAAAGGTTCTCTGTGCCGTTCTGAGCCGATAGCTACACCCTAGCTTGCCGCCCTGTCTTGGTCAGCCCTCTGGTTTGGTCAGCGACAGCATCCCGTATCCTAAGCGCGCTGGCCATTACTACAAACTGCTCGCGTTCGCCCCCTCCCTAACTCCATGCCCCAGCCAGGCCAGGAACCGCCACTAGCCTTAGAAGCTCCTGCTGTTGACCTCTGGCTAATCTCTACCGAGACCGTTGTACCAGCGGTACTGGGTAGCTTAGCTAGCGCACTATCCGCTACGGAACAGACCCAGCTCCAGCATCTTCGTCACTTCTCTGCCCGCCAACAATTTATCTTAAGCCGGGGCTGCTTACGCTATCTGCTCAGCCGCTACACTGGTCAGTCGCCCAGCGATTTAGTCTTTGCCTACGGGCCTCGCGGCAAGCCAGAGCTATGCCCCAACGGCCCAGGCTCAGCATTGGTCTTTAATCTCTCTCACAGCGGCACGCGGTTGCTAGTTGGGGTAAGTACTGCGACAGAGGTAAGCGCGATCGGGGTCGATATTGAGGTACTGCGCTCTATAAACCGCCTGCCGGGACTATGCCGTCGCTGTCTCACTCCGGCCGAGGCCAAATCGGTGCTAGCTCTAGACCATCCCCAGGCCGACCGCCGATTTTTGCGCTACTGGACAGGTAAAGAGGCCTGGCTAAAAGCCCTAGGTCTGGGAATTGCCGACGCTGTGCAGACGCTAGAGCTGGCGATAGAGCGGGATATGCCTTCAAAGCCTGAGGCGGTGGCCGTCACGGCAGACCGGCTAGAACCCGCTGGGGAACTCTACCAGGGACAGCTAGAGGCGGACTATTTTGCTGCGATCGCCCTACAGTTTAGCCACCGCCATGCGGTCCCGACGTTTCACCTCAGGCAGACTACTCCAGCGGATCTAGCTCTGCACCCATCCGCCTTACAACCCGGTTCGACCACGTCTTAGACATGGCCTAGGTCAGCAATTTCCAAGGGTGGAGCATCGTCTTGATTCCACGAAATATCCGGCATGGTAATAGTGGCTTCCCGAAGAGCCGATTCCCAGTGCTTGCGCATTTCGATTAGGTAGGGGTCACCAGCCTGAAATTGGGCTCTGTGACAGACCTCAAAGCGGTTGGCCTGGTACATCACCATGTGAATCGGTGGCCCTACCGACAGGTTCGATCGCATGGTCGAGTCGATTGAGAGCAGCGCGCACTTGGCTGCGGCGTCGAGGGGGACATCAAACCCTAGGGTTCTATCTAGGATGGGCTTGCCGTACTTGGTTTCGCCAATCTGCAAAAATGGCGTCTCGGGGGTGGCCTGAATGCAGTTTCCCTGGCTGTAAATCAGAAACAGTTCCGGAGCCTCTCCCTGCACCTGTCCCCCCAGCAGAAAGCTGCACTGGAAATCAATCTGGTCTTTCTCTAGCCAGGGGCGATCGGTTTCCTGTAGAGCGCGAATTTGTTTTCCCAGATAGCGCGCTACGTCGTGGAGCGTAGGCAAACTGTGCAGGTTTGAGGGATGTTCGCGCTTAATATCCTGAACTAGCTCATGCACCACCGCCTGGGTAATCGACAGGCTGCCCGAGGCACAGAGCAAGATGGCGCGATCGCCGGGTTTCGAAAAATCAAACAGCTTGCGATACGACGAAATATAGTCAACGCCGGCATTGGTACGAGAGTCGGCGGCCAGCACCAGCCCCTCCTTCACCAAAATACCTAAACAGTAGGTCATGGATTTGATATAGGTGCGCGATCGCCGTTAGAAGGGAGCTAAGTCACCGACAAAAAAGCGCTGGTTTATCCAGCGCCCCACTACATCTAAACCCTGAATCTGATCGACTGACTCCAAGCGACCCAGCATTGATCAGATCCAACAACAGGCTATGAACCTGTTTGCTTGCTGGAGGTTTGAATGTACAGAATCAGTAGAAAAACCGTCGGTACCAGAACAAAGAGAATGCTGGCTACAAAACCAAGTTTATTAACTTCCATGATTGCCTCTACCCTCTACCCAAGAACGTTTCTCAAAACCTTTGTTCAAGCGGCGCAGATAGCTCACCATACCCAACCGGGCTAGCTGACTAGCGGCCTAAATTTGCAAAAGCTCCACACACAGGATATCACTCTACTCGACGAGAATGCAGAGCGGGGGCGGCAGAACACCAGGTGACCGGCTAGCCAGCAGAGTCACTAAGCACGCTTTGAAGACTGAGAAGACGCTTTCGCTTTGCGGCTTGGCTTAGTGACTACCGAAACCGGCCCGTGTACCGCTGTCTGGCAGGCCAATCGACAGCTAGGCGGCCATTTCTTCAGCTTGCGTTCCTCTACCTGAGTTCGAGGAGAGAGATTCTCACCCCCCGCGACCACATCCACTACACAGGTGCCGCACTGGCCGTAGCCGCCACAGTTCATCAGCTTGCCGCTAAAAGTATAGATATCGATGCGGTTTTCTAGCGCCTTGAAACGCAGGTTGGCTCCATCGGCAATGTTGATTTCGGCATCTTCGTTAACAAACTTAACATTAGCCACTCAGGGAATCTCCTTTACGTTCTGCGTCGATAATGGCGGTAGGCCCAGCCTTTGGCCGCTGACTCCGGGCACCTTAAATATGCCTTAAGACCTTGCGATCGCCGCTACCTAGTGTTGAAGCCGCTTGCGGGGGCGATTCAGACTAGTTACACTTCGTTAAGTAATTTCATTGTTACATCTGATCTGTACCAAATGATTCATCGTCTAAACAATGGCGCGTCCAATGGATAACGCTAGGGCGATGGTATCAACTAGGGCGGTTCGGGGAGCCTGATTCTGATAGGCTAATCATTATCTGGCAATGCTTAAGACAATTCCACAAAACAACACTGTTTTACCTAGAGGAGGAGCGTAGTCAATGGGACTACCCTGGTACCGGGTACACACTGTCGTCGTCAACGATCCCGGGCGACTGATTTCTGTGCACCTTATGCATACGGCCCTAGTAGCTGGCTGGGCCGGCTCAATGGCGCTATTTGAGTTATCCACCTTTGATCCCAGCGACCCCGTGCTGGATCCCATGTGGCGACAGGGCATGTTTGTGCTGCCCTTCATGTCTCGCTTGGGCGTCACCCAGTCGTGGGGCGGCTGGAGCGTAACTGGCGCAACCGCGGTCAACCCCGGTTTTTGGTCTTTTGAAGGGGTGGCTGCTGCCCACATCGTGCTATCGGGTCTGCTGTTTCTAGCCGCCTGCTGGCACTGGGTCTACTGGGACCTAGATTTGTTCCGCGATCCTCGTACCGGTGAGCCGGCGCTGGATCTGCCTAAAATGTTTGGCATTCACCTGTTTCTATCGGGTCTCCTCTGCTTTGGCTTTGGGGCCTTCCATTTAACCGGCCTCTGGGGGCCCGGCATGTGGGTATCTGACCCCTATGGGCTAACCGGCCACGTGCAGGGAGTAGCTCCTGAGTGGGGTGCCGCAGGCTTTAACCCCTACAACCCTGGCGGTATTGTGGCCCACCACATCGCTGCCGGTATTGTCGGCATTATTGCGGGTCTATTTCACCTGACGGTGCGGCCTCCGCAGCGGCTCTACAAAGCCTTGCGGATGGGTAACATCGAAACCGTGCTGTCGAGCAGTATTGCCGCTGTATTTTTTGCCGCCTTTGTGGTGGCAGGCACCATGTGGTACGGCAGTGCCGCTACTCCTATCGAGCTATTTGGTCCTACCCGCTACCAGTGGGATGGCGACTACTTTAAGCAAGAAATTGAGCGCCGGGTTCAGGCTGATACTAGCGCTGGCTACTCTCTAGCTGAGGCTTACTCTGGTATTCCTGAAAAGCTTGCCTTCTACGACTATGTCGGCAACAGCCCTGCTAAGGGTGGCCTGTTTCGGGTCGGCCCCATGGTGCAGGGCGACGGTATTGCTGAGGGCTGGCTAGGGCACCCCGTTTTCAAGGATGGTGAAGGGCGTGAGCTGTTTGTGCGTCGTCTGCCCAACTTCTTTGAAACCTTCCCCGTGGTGCTGGTCGATAGAGATGGCGTGGTTCGCGCCGATATTCCCTTCCGCCGAGCCGAATCTAAGTACAGCTTTGAGCAGACTGGCGTTACCGCTACCTTCTACGGGGGAGATTTAGATGGTCAGACCATCACTGAGCCCTCCCTGCTGAAGCGCTACGCTCGTAAAGCACAGCTGGGTGAGCCCTTTGAGTTCGATCGCGAAACCCTTGGCTCTGATGGGGTATTCCGCACCAGCACTCGCGGCTGGTTTACCTACGGTCACGCGGTATTTGCGCTGCTGTTCTTCTTCGGCCACATCTGGCACGGCTCGCGTACTCTGTTCCGAGATGTGTTTGCGGGTGTGGACCCCGACCTTTCTCCCGAACAGGTAGAGTGGGGCTTCTTTGCCAAGGTGGGTGACACCTCTACTCGCAAAGAAGAAACGGTCTAGTTTCTCATGGGTTAATGCCCGTCGGCTGAGTTAAACGCTTTATCGACGGGCATTTCTCGTTCAATCTTTGTAAACTGAAAGCAAACCGGTTGAAGTAGGAGATTTTTTTACAATGGAAGCTGTTGCTTACATCTTCATTTTTGCCTGCATTATTGGCACGCTCTTTTTTGCGATCGCCTTTCGCGAAGCCCCTCGTATTCCTAAAGACTAGTTCTGCTGAGGCAGGACTGGAGGAAACGAGTGGGCACCTTAACCGCTAGGTCTGTGGAATTCTAAAGAGACTTTCGGCCTATTTCGATTGTTTTCTCACAATTTAATTAATATAGAGGCAAGTCTTTTCTATCTAAGAAGGCTTGCCTCTATTTTTTCCCAAGTCACCTCCGTACTACGGAAGCAGCTTGATTAATCTTCCTCCCGCTGGGAGTGTGTCTATGCATTGTCCCTTTTGTCAGCATCTGAACAATCGAGTGCTAGAGTCGCGATCGGCAGAGGCGGGGCGCAGCATTCGGCGACGACGAGAGTGCTTACGCTGCGAGCGGAGATTTACAACATACGAGCGCATTGAGTATGTGCCCGTCACGGTAATTAAACGCAGCGACGATCGCGAGTTGTTTGAGCGATCTAAAGTACTGCGAGGAATTGTACGGGCCTGCGAAAAAACGCCGGTCTCATCGCTGGCTATGGAGGCGATAGTTGACGATGTTGAGGCCGAACTACAGCAGCGTGCAACCCGCGAGGTCACCAGCGCCGAGATTGGTGAGATAGTGCTAGACAAACTCCAGGCCATAAACGAGGTAGCTTTTGTACGGTTTGCCTCGGTATACCGACAGTTTCAAGGCATTCGCGATTTTGCCGAAACCCTAAGAGAGCTTCAGGAGGAGAATCCTACTCATCCCCGAGACCAGGCTTACGTCGTTTCTGCTCCTTAGGGCCGTGGCAAGCTGGTTCATCAACTTCACGAATCCTGACGGTGAGCTATCAACAACACCGTCTCTTCAGCTATAATTTTAATCCTGTGGGTTTATCGGGCTGCCTACGCTAGCGCGCCGCTGCGTGGGGACAGGCTGTTACATATCTGAGTTGATTGTTTTGTACGTCTACACGGAAACCGCAGCATTACGGAGAAATAATAGGACAACACTAGCATGCTCAATCAGGACGTAAAGGACGCTGACATCGGGTTTACACACGAAGACTTTGCTGCGCTACTCGACCAGTACGACTATCACTTCAATCCAGGCGATACCGTTTCTGGCACCGTGTTTAGTCTTGAGCCCAGAGGTGCCCTGATTGATATTGGTGCTAAAACCGCTGCCTATTTGCCGATTCAGGAAATGTCGATCAACCGAGTTGATCATCCTGAAGAGGTGCTGCGCTCCAATGAAACCCGCGAGTTCTTTATTCTTACTGACGAAAATGAAGACGGTCAGCTGACCCTCTCTATTCGCCGGATTGAGTATATGCGCGCTTGGGAGCGGGTACGACAGCTTCAGCAGGAAGACGCTACCGTTCGCTCTGGTGTGTTCGCTACTAATCGTGGTGGTGCATTAGTTCGCATTGAGGGCCTGCGAGGCTTTATTCCTGGCTCTCACATCAGCACTCGTAAGCCTAAAGAAGACTTAGTGGGTGAAGATCTGCCTCTGAAATTTTTAGAGGTGGATGAAGAGCGCAATCGACTTGTTCTCAGCCATCGTCGTGCTCTTGTTGAGCGCAAGATGAACGGTCTACAGGTAGGTGAAGTTGTGCTAGGCGCTGTGCGTGGTCTCAAGCCCTATGGTGCCTTCATTGACATTGGCGGTGTTAGTGGTTTGCTGCACATCTCGGAGATCTCCCACGACCACATCGATAC
>JBARUP010000203.1:0-4375 GCA_049645805.1 Nodosilinea sp. | reverse complement strand
TTATTACCCGCCCCTCAACGACTCTGGAGCGCGATAGGCTGGTGACAAAAGTCACCAACGATCTGCACCAAGCCCTTGGGGTTGACAGGGTGCTGTTGTATTACTTCTATCGCCAGTGGGAAGGGCGAGTGACCTTCGAAGTTTTAAGCGATCCGCAGTTTTCTATCTTTGGCTCAACCGGGCCTGATGAGTGCTTTAACCATGACTACGCCGAGATGTACCTGGCTGGTCGAGTGCGGGCGATCGCAGATATCGAAGCCGAACCCATCGCGGAGTGCCACCGCGATTTCCTTCGTAACCTGCGAGTACGCGCCAATTTAGTGGTGCCCGTGCTTATTCCCAACGGTCTGTGGGGGCTGCTGGTGGCTCACCATTGTCAATCGGTTCACCCCTGGGGCCAGGCCGATATTGCCGCAATGCAGCAGGGAGCAGAGATGCTATCAACGGCTCCCTCAGTGCATGGATAGGGGCGATGTCGGTAGCTTGAGAATATGGGGGTGTATTGGTGTGCAGCTCGAAAGTAGTTACAGGTATGAGCACATTTCACCCTTACAGGCTTTAGCTCTCCATCGATAAAAACTACACCGGGTTGGAACAAGGGATATCTAGGCGACCGCGATCGCTTCAGCTACTGAGAAAAATCGTATTCGCGAATGTCTAGGCGGCAGCTTTCTTCCATGTTGAGCGCGCGCTTGATGGGGTTAATGTCTCTAAACCCTTCAGACCCCCGCTGGCTCAGACTAGCTTCAAAGCGTTCGGCAAATTTGGATACGCAGGGATTACGGCTGCTATCCATCCGATCCAGGATGGCTAGGCTGCCATCCACGTCCCAAACCTCTACAGCGCCATAAAGCTGCTCCCACAGCCGGTTGTCCCTGCTGTTGGTTGAGACCTGCAGCTGGTAGCGATCGAGAATGCGGTAGGCCAGCCAAAAGCTAGCGCTGAGAATAGCCGCCATGCCCAGAGAAATCAGGCACCCGGCTAGGGGGTTGCGTCGACTCAAGCCCCCCTGCACCTGAGGGACTGGCTCAGCGTCTAGCCCAGTGTAATATTCCACAAAGGGAGGCATCTGGTCGAGAAACCAGACCTCAATGTTTTTAGCCTTGAGCTGTTCAGCAATTTCGTAAGCGGCTTCTGGATCAGCTTCGGGAGTAAGGCCAGCAATTACCGGACGCTGATCGGGAAAGTTTTGCTGACGCTCCTGAATGATATCGACGGCAGCCCACAGGTGGGATGGAGCAAGGGTTAGGGGGCAAAAAATAGCATAGACGGACGTCAGCAGGTCAACTACACCGCCGTCAGGGCAGGGCACCTGCTGATGAACGCTATGCCCATAGTCCTCAAGCCAGCGCCCCAGCGCGGTCCGCAAATCCTCTGAGCTAGCAAATTCGATGGCAACTGTCACGGTCGGTTAGGAGTGTAGGACGATTTGGTAGTCTATGTGTACTAATTTTAGTCTGATAGTCAGCGATAGGCGACGATATTGGGTGAACGTGTCGCTACCGTCAGGTCGTTCTGCAATAATAGAGCGATTTTTTCAGGAGGTTTCGCTAATTTTTGCCAATTATATTCAGTCATTTGTCGTTGCTCAGGCTAAGGCTGTAGAATAAGGTTAAGTATTGTAAATATTATTTAAGGAAAGGATTGCTGTCTCTTGGTTCTTGTTTGCTAGACGTCCTCTTGTGAGAATCGCTTGAAGCTTGATCTACCTCACCTTATGGCGACGGTTCTCCCCACTGCTAAGCAGGCTGATCTCTACGTAACGTATTAATAAGCAAACTTCTGCTCTATCCCTACAGTCTAGGTCTAACCATGTCGCGGCCCTATTTGTAGCCGTAGTCGTCTCCAAGCCAGATCTTGCTCAGCTAATTTTTTACTCCTCCGAAACTGGTACCGATTAATTAACATGTTTGAACACTTCACCAACACCGCTATCGCTGTCATTATGAAAGCCCAGGAAGAGGCTCGTCGGCTGCGCCATAACTTTGTGGGCACCGAGCAGCTGCTGCTGGGATTAGTAAAGGAAGAAGCTACCCTGGCGGCTAAGGTGCTGGGAGAGTTTGGGGTCAACCTCAACGATGCCCGAGCTGAAGTCGAAGCTATTATTGGCCGAGGCAGCGGCAGCATACCGCCTGAGATTCCGTTTACGCCAAAGGTTAAGCAAGTCTTCGAGCAGGCCTTTCAGGAGGCTCGTAAGGTAGACTCACCCTACATCGAGCCGGCTCACCTGCTGCTAAGCCTGTGCCAAAATACCGAGAGCGTTGCCTACCGGGTGCTGACAAATCTGGGGGTAGACCCGGCCAAAGTGCGTACTCGCATTATTCAAGAACTGGGCGAAGTGGCGGCACTCCCGGCTGGTCGACGCGGAGGCGATCGCGACAGCGCTCGGAAGTCAGGCAAGATACTGTCTGAATTTGGCACCGACCTAACGGCTAGGGCGGCAGAGGGCAAAATTGACCCCGTCGTTGGCCGTGCCAAAGAAATTGAGCGGGTCGTGCAAGTTTTGGGTCGCCGTACCAAAAACAATCCCATCCTGATTGGCGAACCCGGAGTCGGTAAGACCGCGATCGCCGAAGGTCTAGCCCAGCGGATTATCAATCAGGACGTACCGGAGGCTATCCTCACTAAGCGCGTGATCAGCCTGGATATGGGATCGATGGTGTCGGGCACCCGCTTCCGAGGCGATTTCGAGGAGCGTCTTACCCAGCTAGTTGAAGAGGTTCGACAAGATCCTGACGTAATTCTAGTCATCGACGAAATTCACACGCTAATCGGCGCTGGTTCGCTAGAAGGTGGCCTAGATGCGGCCAACATGCTCAAACCCGCCCTAGCTCGGGGTGAGATGCAGTGCATTGGGGCTACCACTCTAGATGAATTCCGCAAGCACATCGAGCGCGATGCGGCCCTTGAGCGACGTTTTCAGCCCGTCATGGTAAACCCACCCTCGGTAGCGGAAACCATCGAGATCTTGCAGGGAGTACGCAGCCGCTACGAGCAGTTCCACCAGGTCAATATCACCGATGATGCCCTAGAGGCTGCCGCTAAGCTGTCCGACCGCTACATCAGCGATCGCCACCTGCCCGACAAGGCTATCGACTTAATCGACGAAGCCGGTTCTCAGGTAAAGCTGCGGTTTATGCCCAAGTACCCCTCTAAAGAGCTAAAGCAGCAGCTGCGTCAGGTCAACAAAGAACTGGACGAAGCCATTCAGCTACAGGAGTTTCCCAAAGCCAAAACGCTTCGGGAGCAGCGACAAGACCTGATTCAGCAGCTTCAGGCCGATATCCCCGAGTACGGTGAGGCCGAGACGGTCAGTCTGCCTAGCCAGCCCCTAGTCGATGAAGAAAACATCGCCGATATTGTGGCCGCCTGGACAGGAATTCCGGTCAACCGCATGACCGAGACGGAGGCCGTACGCCTGCTGCACCTTGAAGACGTGCTGCACGAGCGAGTGATTGGCCAAAACGAGGCGGTTGTAGCCGCAGCCAAAGCGATTCGACGGGCGCGATCGGGACTGGCTAGCGCCGATCGCCCCATCGCTAGCCTGGTCTTCTCTGGCCCCACCGGGGTCGGCAAGACTGAGCTATCTAAGGCCTTGGCTATGGCGCTGTTTGGCTCTGAAGACGCCATGATTCGCCTTGACATGTCCGAGTTCATGGAAAGCCACACGGTGTCGAAGCTGATTGGGTCGCCTCCCGGTTTCGTCGGCTACGACGAGGGCGGTCAGCTGACCGAAGCAGTGCGGCGCAAGCCTTACAGCGTCATTCTGATGGATGAAATTGAGAAGGCACACCCCGAAGTCTTCAACCTGCTCTTGCAGGTGCTTGACGACGGAGTACTCACTGATTCTAAGGGACGTTCTGTAAGCTTCAAGAACACTCTGATCATCATGACTTCAAACATCGGTTCTCAGGTCATTGAGAAGGGTGGCAATGGCCTGGGCTTCGACTTTGCCACCACCGATGCGGCGACCAGCCAGTACAACAACATCCGCAACCTGGTCAATGAGGAAATGAAGCAGTACTTCCGTCCCGAACTGCTTAACCGCATTGATGAAATCATCGTCTTCCGTCAGCTTACGCGGGACGAGGTGAATCAAATCTCGGATCTGATGATAGAACAGGTCAACAAGCGGCTGGCTGAGCGACAGATCGTCATCACTCTGTCAGATGCGTTTCGGGCGCGGCTGGCGGGCGAAGGCTATGATCAGCGCTACGGAGCCCGCCCCATGCGCCGCGCGATCGCGCGTCTGGTTGAAGACGCTCTAGCCGAAGCTATCTTGTCGGGTGATCTTGAGGAGGGCAATCGGGCTCTGATGGATATAGATGATGCTGGTGAGCCAGTAGTCAAGCCAGAACAGCAGCCTGCCCTAGCC
>JBARUP010000202.1:0-4809 GCA_049645805.1 Nodosilinea sp. | reverse complement strand
GAGCAAATCAGCAGCTTCGACTACAGCGGTGTGATGGTAACCCTAGCCGCCTTTGTGCTGCTTACCTTTGGCGTAGATATAGTCAGTCAGCGGCTGCGGATTGTGCTGCGATAAAAGTGAGGGGGTGACGCCTCACTTTCATCGCTAGGCTCGCGCAGCTAAGCATCAGCTAGGCCACACCCGGTGAAAGCGGCTGACTGGAGTTTATTACAATCCCACCGCAAGCAATAGCATACTGCTGAGCAAAATTACAGCATTCGTTTAATGACAGCCATAAGAAAATCAGGCAAAAATAGGCTAGAGCTAGCGGACCAAACCCCAAAAACTAACGGTAAACTAGGATACAGAATTTAAAGATCCTTTTCACTCTATTGAGTACTGCTGTCCTGTACAGCTCCTCGTCGTTACTAGGTTTAGGTATGCTTCAGTCCCTCCACTACTCCATTGACATCATTCGTGACGAAGCTCGACAGCTAGTTCAGAAGGGTGTAGTTAGCCGTCAGCAGCCGATCTATACGCTTTGCCGTCATATTCCCGCTCGCGAGTGGGCTCTGGTTGAAACCGAGCTAGAACTGTCGGGATTTTTGCTGCGCGATCGCGTGGTCGATCTCATGGGCCGCGAAGACTGGGAAAACGACTAAGTCAACAGTTCCCCAGGGCTAGCCCACAGCAATTTATCCAAACAGGCTGAGCTGGGCTGAGGAAGTATCTTCCTCGGCCCGCTGCCGTTCTGCCCTATCCCACAGCAGCTCGGGCAGCGTTACACCGGCCTGCTGAAGCCGGTAGTAGACGTCACGGGCGATCGCCGGTGACTTAGCTTCCTGGGGACAGTGGGCAAAAAAGTACACGTCAGTCCCCGCCTCTAGCCACTGGCGTAGCCGGGGCACCCAGTCCTCAAAGTAGGACTGGTTGAGCGCCAGGCTGGGGTGGCTGATGTAGCGAACGATCGTGAATGCCGCCGTTACCTCAGGCTGAAGCGGCACCCGAGGCTTTTTGCGCTCCGAGCCAGTCTGCGGGTCTTCGGTGTCGGTAACGAGACAATCATAAATGGGGCGAGTATCCAGCAGCACCCGGCCCACGCCTAGACTAGTGAGCATCTGATTGAGGCGGGTGGCGCAGGGCTCGGAAAACCAGTCCAGGTGGCGCACCTCCACAGCAATGGGAGACTGCTGCCGAGGCCAGCGAGTTAAGAATTCTCTCAGGTCGGCAAACTGTTCGGGGCTGTAGGAGGGCGGCAGCTGAACGAACAGTGGCCCCAGCCTTTCTCCAAGAGGAACTATGGTCTGCAGGAATTGATGGGACTCTGAAACAAAGGGCACCAGCTTGCCCTGGTGAGAAAAGGCGCGGGGCAGCTTAGGGCAAAACCGAAAGCCAGTTGGCATAGTGGCGGCCCAGCGATCGATGGTTTTAGCGTCGGGCATGGAATAAAAAGTGGTGTTGCCTTCGACGGCGGTCAGGCGATCGCCGTACAGCCGCAGAAAATCCCCCGCCTTGCTGCCCTTAGGGTAGAAGTCGCCAACCCAGTCTTTAAACGCCCACACGGCGCATCCGGTAAAATAAGCCCCTGACATTGTGTTCTTCTGCACTCCCTGCTCTATTCCTCAATTCTGACGCAACACCAGTGCCATGGATGATAGTCAAGGATTAAAACGGATCGAGGGACGACTAACCCAGTTTCGCTATCCTGTAGACCACACCTTGCCGCCAGTGCGGTCACTATCTAAGCGCAACGCCATGGATTCCGAACGATTGATTGAGACCCTTGATTTAGACTCGATGCGGGTCGAGTCCGGCACCAAGGTCAAGCTCAAGAACTTTGACCCTGATTTCACTGGCGACCTGAAAAAGAAACAGGCTAAAGAGCTGCTAAAGCAGGAGATTGAGGATCTAGCCCGCTACCAGGACGTGCTCTACGCTCAGAATACCTACGCCCTGCTGCTCGTTTTTCAGGCCATGGACGCGGCAGGTAAAGACAGCACCATTAAGCACGTGATGTCGGGCATCAACCCCCAGGGCTGCCAGGTGTTTAGCTTTAAGCAGCCCTCCAGCGAAGAACTCGACCACGACTACCTGTGGCGATCGTCCAAAGCGCTGCCCGAGCGGGGACGCATCGGCATCTTCAACCGCTCCTACTACGAAGAAGTGCTGGTGGTGCGGGTGCACCCCGAGCTGCTAGCCAAACAGCAGCTGCCTGAGAGCGCCCAGGTCAAACACATCTGGAAGCAGCGGTTCTCAGACATCAACAACTTTGAGCAGTATCTAACCAACAACGGCATTGTGGTGATGAAGTTTTTCCTCAACGTGTCGAAGGCCGAGCAAAAGGAGCGCTTTCTAGAGCGCATTGACCGCCCCGAGAAGAACTGGAAGTTCTCTCTATCTGATGCCAAGGAACGGGGCTACTGGGACGACTACATGGCCGCCTACGAAGACGCGCTGACCCACACCAGCACCGACTGGGCTCCGTGGCACGTGATTCCTGCTGACCACAAGTGGTTTACGCGCCTGGCGGTGTCGAACTTTATCAATCAAAAGCTGGCGTCTCTCAATCTGAGCTATCCCGAGCTGGAGGAAAACCACTTGGAGCGGCTGCACGAGGCGAAGGTGATGCTAGAAGGGGAGTAGGTGAACGAGCAAGTAGCGTGGTATGACTGATACCAAATCTGAACCGCATACCCCCGCCTCCATAAAGGCCAACCTATAGGGACGCTGGCGCAGCCATGCCCGAGGCATATGGCATTCGCCCGAGGATCGGGAGTGACCAAACAGGATTTGTATAACGCCTTTACTGACCGGGTTTCGGCTGCGCTCAACCTGTGAGCATCGAGAGCTGAGCGCAGTCGAATCTTGCTTTAGAGCTCGTTCAGTACGGTCTGTGCGCTCTTCTACGACCAGGGCGTACCTACTCACCCATTCCCACAATTCCTCGATGCTCCAGCCAAGAGGCCACGCGAAACAGCTTAGCCTCCTGGTAGGGCGCGGCAATCAGCTGAACCCCTACCGGAAGCTGACCGGGAAGATGAACGGGAACAGAAATCACCGGCAGTCCAATAAACGAAAGCGGCTGCGTGTAAAAACCCAGGTGAGGACGCAGGAGATAAGTTTCACCATCAATATCTAGCGTCTTTTGGTCGAGGGGTGGAGCTACGCACGGGGTAGTCGGAGCAATCAGCACGTCCACATCTTGAAAGACCTCGCGGACGCGATCGCGGTACCACCGCCGCAGCCGCTGAGCCTGCAAATACCAGGCGGCCGGGAGCATAGCCCCGGCCAGAAAGCGATCGCGCGTTGCCGGGTCAAAGTCCATTGGGCTCTGGCGCAGGCGTTCTAGATGGAGCTGACTGCCTTCGCAGGCGGTAATCAGGTAAGCGGCGGCCCTAGCTCGGGGCGTTTCGGGAAATTCCACCGTGTTGGTGATTCCCAGGGCGTCGGCAACTTCGGTGAGGACATCCCTCACTAACGGCTCCATGCCGCGCTCGAAGTGTCCTCCCAAACGGGCGAGGTGGAGCCCCTCAATGCCACCGGCTAGGAAGCTTGTCACGGGGGCTGGGGGGCGTTGGGTGCAAACAGGGTCGGCTGGGTCTGGCCCCTGCATGGCGTCGTAGACGGCAGCGAGGTCGGGGAGCGATCGCGCCAGCGGACCCACATGGTCCAAGCTAGCCGAAAACAAAAACGCTCCTGCTCGCGACAGCCGACCATAGGTAGGCTTGAGGCCATAGACTCCGCAAAGCGAAGCGGGTACCCGAATCGAACCATTCGTGTCTGAGCCGAGGGAAAAGGGCACCAGTCCCGCCGCCACCGCTGCTGCCGATCCGCCAGATGATCCCCCCGCCATACGGCTGGGGTCATGGGGGTTGGGGGTGGGGCCAAAGTGAGCGTTGATGGTGACAAAGCCGTAGGCGTACTCATCCATATTTAGCGCGCCGACCAGCACTGCCCCGGCCTGCTGAAGGCGGGTGATAACGGTAGCATCCTGAGCAGCGGGGAGATTATTCTGGTTGAGCTTGGCCCCGGCTAGCGTGGTGAGGTTCTGAATATCGAACAGATTTTTGGCCGCAAAGGGGACTCCGGCCAGAGGGCCGGGGTTTTGGCCTGCGGCGATCGCGCTGTCGATGGCCTGCGCCTGTTGCTGCGCCCGCTCCGCCGTCACATCGGTAAAGCAGTTGAGGGCTGGGTTGCGGGCCACCATATCGGCCAGGGTAGCCTCTAGCAGGGCAGAGGCCGAGAGTTTGCCTGCCTTAACGGCAGCGGCTTGAGCGATCGCATTCTGAAATTCGCTCATGGCTCGAAGGTAGCGGCGCTTTCTAGGCTATCGGACAGGGGGAAGGTGATGACGGGCTGCGCGATCGCCCAAATGTGCTCCACATTCGCCACCACTCCGGGCTTAATCTCGTCAGGCATGGTGAGATCTAAAACCTGCGCCATGGCCTCCACGTAGGCCGCCAGATCATCCGTGTCAGAGGTTTTTGTAGCCATCTCTTTTTTCTGCATTCAGATAATTAGCATTCCCGATGCCGTTATAGCCGCTGCCCCTACCAAAACTGCACCTCCAGCCGAAGCGTAGAGCAGTGGTCAGGTAGCTACTCAGGTTCGCCCCCAGCGAGTCAGGCTGCCCATGCCCGAAAAGATCACTGAGCGCTATCTCGAAATTCGCGTGGTAGAAACGGGTGAGGTGATTACCGCCATAGAAGTACTCTCCCCCCAAAATAAACAATCTGGCAAGTCTAGATCCCTGACGTTCGAATACACAAAAACCAGCAAGTACAAAATATTGCTGGTTTTGATCGTGTGTCGTACCAGATTCATCTACGT
>JBARUP010000201.1:0-3325 GCA_049645805.1 Nodosilinea sp. | reverse complement strand
CCGGCACTAGTGAGTATTCTCGCCCAGCTCATACAGCAGAGACCTAAAGACCGCTTCCAGACTGCGGCTGAGGTGGCACAGCGCCTGACTCCGCTGGCTGCCGCAGTTTCGCCTAGCTCACCCCTTATCATTGAGCCAAACTGGGCACAAGATGTTAGTCGCTCAGATTCTCCCACAGCTGCAGATCCGAGCATAGCAACCTCAGATCTACGCGATCCTTCATTTATAGCCACCTGTCGCCAAGAATTAGCGCGCTGCATCGGCCCTATGGCCGGTGTGGTTGTCGAAGAAATGCTCGATCAATACCCCCAAGCTACCCCTGGAGAATTCGTCGATATCTTGGCCAGTCAGCTATCTAACGGCCGTCAGGCGACGGACTTTGTCAGTCGTCTTCAGGTAGTTGTAGACGATAGTTCAGGTAGCCTAGAATCGGCTCTATCAAGCTCTTTCGACCCTAAATTTGACCAGCTTCCTGAAGCGCTACCCTCCACAGCCGCACGCCCCAACCCCGAATTTCTTAACCGCTGTCGGCAAACCCTGGCCCGCTGTATTGGCCCCATGGCCAATTATCTAGTTGACGATATCCTGGCTGATTTTCCCCACCTTTCGCCCCAGGACTTAGTAACTCGCCTAGCCGCTGAAATTCCTGACCCCAACAAGGCAGACGACTTTCGCCGACAGATGCAGTAGGGTGCGCGGTCTGTGCCTTTGCAGATACACACACACGTCTTCCCAGGCTAGAACCTGATTCCGAACTCAGGCTATCTACCGGTAAAGTCCCCCGCGCCGCGCCGCCCTTCACGATAGCGCTCTAGGCGCTGCATAGCCATCTGCAGACTCATTTGCATACGGTTGAAGGCTTCTGCCAGCTTGCCTACCTCGTCTTTAGATTTTACGGTGAACTCCGTACCAGTATCGCCCATGCTAGCGGCCTCGGCTGCTAGGGCCATGCTGTTGAGAGGGCGCACCACGTACCGCTTGAGCCAAAGATTTACCAGCACGATAGCCAGCGAAAAGACAATCACAAAAATGCCAAGAATCAGCAGTAGAGACTGGCGGGCACTTTTCAGTACTTTCTCCGCCGGGACAGAGATCATTTGGACCCCAACGACTTCGTCTGCATTCCAGCCAAACCCGTTGTTGCTGCCGTAGCGCTCAATCATGCTGGCGGGTGCAGCGGCAGGAGTGCTGTGGCATTCTAGGCAGCTAGCCTGGCTGATTTTAATCGGGCGGGCAATGTAGTAGAGATCGCCCGCCGGAGTCTGGCGAAAGCCGCTAAACTGCTGAGCCGTGCTTTTCTGCTTAAACTGCTCAACGAGCTGAGACTCAAAGCCGTCGGCTTTATCTCTCAGGTTGGTGGGGTTAAGCGTAGCTTCTTTGTAAAAGAAATCGGCATAGACTGGGTTACCTCGAAAGGTTTCAAAAACCTCGCGGGCAGAGTAGGCTGGTACCGTTTCGGGCAGAAATTCAGTGCCGAGCCGATTGGAAAGCTCTGGACTAACGTGGTTTGTCGTATAGTCTCGCACTGAGTTCATGGTTTCCATCATGATCAGCGCTTTGGTCGTCAGCTGAGCCTGGGCGTTCCGATTGAGCACGGAAGATAGGGCAATGCTGCTGGCAACAATGCCGCCCAAAAACACGAGCAGCAGCAGCAGGGTAAATTTTTGGCCTAGTTGTAGGTTGGCAAGCTTCAGCATGACGCAGCGTTTGTGGTTAGGTTCTGTCGCTAGATACACCTGTAAACGGTCCGCTTCCGGAGACGCAAAACTATTGACGAAGCAGGGTACTACCCCTAACGCTCAAGCTGCGCGTTCCTAGAACTGCTGTTGCTCATTGTAGAGGGAGGTTTGTATCTGGCGGGGCGGCGGTAACAGTTCATCACTTCAGCTGAGCCAGCTTTTGATTGGCAGACCTGAGCATTTCGACAGCTTTGGGATAGCTGGTGGTGTGTGGCTGCACTTTCTCTAGGTCGTCGATGATTTCCTGCATCAGGCCCGCAATCTGGTTGCGCTCCATACCCTCTAAATTCCGGGCCAGCATACGAGTTCTTTTCTCAGTAGCGCTGTCTAGGGCTTTAGCAGAGGCTTCTTCTCTACCGGCGTTCTCTCGAACAATGCCAAGATTAGCTTGGTAAGTAGCGAGCAAAGTTTGGGCCTCGCTGTAGCCCAGATCTTGGTCAGGAATGTCGTTGAGACGCGCGATCGCGGTTTCCCACAGGTCTGCCACCCGCTCCCAGGTCGCAGCGGGATGGGGCGAATTCCGGCCTGCGATCGCGGCTTGGTAGGCAAACGCCTTGGCGGCCTCAACGAGCGTGCTAGAGCGGTTGCCCCCGGCGACGTTCCCCGTCACCTGCTGATAGTCGCGCCTGTAGGCCTCAAGCTTGGTGGCCGACTGTCGCCCCGCCAGCGTTTCTGGCGGAATCTCGTTGAGTTTGTCCATACCTCGCTGCCAAGTAGTCAGGGCCGTCGCTCGGTCTGCGCCAGACTGAGCCGTTTGGAAGGTCTGCTGAGCACCATCAACCGCTAGGCTGCCCTCTTCAAGCAGGTTTTGGGCATTACGCTCTTGAAACACAACGGCCTCCATGCGGCCGATCTCAGAGCGGGCCGTCTCAAACTCATCGAGAGTGAAGCGCCAGTAGCAGCTAAAGAGGTTGCAGTAGGTCGATGGATAGTAGCCCAGAAACCACACTGGCAGCCCGTCTAAATGTTTTTGGGCCTGGTCAACTTTCACTTCGCCTAGCTCAATGTCGCTGGCGGAGGTAGCCTGGTTCACCAGCTGGTCGGCCTGCGCCACCAGCGATACGGCCCGTCGGTAGTCGTTATCCATTTTGATGTAGCTGGGCAGCAGCACCAGAGGAGCCGTTTTCGCCACCGGCCAGCGAATCATGGGGTAGGGAAGATTGAGCACCCACGTTACCCCTGCCAGCCCGGCTAGGGTAACCACTGCAGAGCCAAAACAACCAAACGTGCGAGCCACCATAGCAATTTCTCGGATTGAAGCAGATACGCTAATCCAGTGTTCCCTAGGGAATGACGTCAGGGGCTCTCTCTGCGCCTTTCACCAAATTTTGTTGAGTTAGCAAAGCAACGACTAAGGACCGCGCTGTTCTAAATCAGCTTGTTTTGCGCTGACGCATTCTATGCCGGCGCAATTATGCTACGGCCTGAGCCCTGCCCAGGCCGTGCCATCAGCATCTGTTCAGATGGGCCAAACCCGTACTTTTCGTAGAAGTGCTGCATTTCGGGAGTGCAAAATAGCTGAATGCACTCTACTTTAGCCAGCTGAGGATGGGTAGTGACGTGCTCTATTAGCGTCGCCCCTAGCC
>JBARUP010000200.1:0-6090 GCA_049645805.1 Nodosilinea sp. | reverse complement strand
GGTGAAGCCTATCCGAGCTGGCGCTGTCCAGTTCAGATTCACATTGGTGAGCCCCTGATGGTGCAGAGCTATCTCAACGGACAAGATTCTCCTGAGGTGCTCAAGTCTGGGGCTCAGCAGCTGACTCAGGATCTCCGAACCCGCCTAGAGACGATGGTGGCTAGTCGGCAGACCTCCAGCGGCGCGAACCCAGCACTGGAGGTTCCAGATTAGCGACTTCGGCTCCAGTTGAGCTGCAAGCTATAGGACAGACGACTGGCACCGTGATTTATTGAGACCCTGGCCCTAGATGAGGATGTCCTGTGTTTGATAGCCTCTTTACGACTTGTCAGCTGCCCAATCAATCTCTCGACCCGCTGCGACCCCTGAAGGGAGTAGTCGTAGGAGCGGGGCAGGTCGGCCTGACCTGTGCCTACGCCATGATGATTCAGAATGTGCTAGACGAGATGGTCCTGGTAGACATTGATCAGGAGAGGCTGATCGGTGAAGTGATGGACTTAGAGCAGGGCATGTCGTTTGTGGAGCCTACGGCGATTACGGCGGGCACAATGGCCGACGGAGCTGGAGCCGATATCGTCATTATCACAGCTGGCGCTGCTCAAAAGCAGGGGGAGAGTCGCCTAGATTTAGTTCAAAAGAACGTTGAAATTCTCAAAAAACTGATCCCCGACGTCGTGGCCTACTGTCCCCAGGCAGTTCTGCTGCTGGTGTCTAACCCAGTTGACGTGCTGACCTATGCAGCCTGGAAGCTGTCGGGGCTGCCGAGAAATAGGGTGCTGGGATCGGGCACTGTGCTAGACACAGGGCGGTTTCGGTATTTGCTATCGCGCCGTCTGGGTATCGATGCCCGCAGCCTTCACGCCTACATCATTGGCGAACATGGCGACACTGAAGTGCCCTTCTGGAGCCACGCTAATATCTGCGGCACTCCTCTGTACTACGAGGGTATGCCCGCTGACGAGCGCGAGGCCATGGATGAGGTCTTTCGGCAAACTAAAAATGCGGCCTACGAGATTATTCAGCGCAAAGGGCACACCAACTACGCAATAGGCCTAGCCGTTAGCCAGATTGTGCAGTCAATTGTTCGCGACCAAAATCGAGTACTGACAGTGAGCTGTATTGCCGACCAGATCTGCGGCGTTAGCGATGTGTGTTTGAGTCTGCCAGCGGTTGTAGGACGTCTAGGCATCACCCGGAGGCTGAATTTAGCGCTCAATCGGCGGGAGCAAGAGCGTTTGCAGCGCTCTGCGCAGACACTGCGCGACGTGATTGAGCACATCGCGTTTTAGCGATTGAAACGGAGACGTTTGGCTGGGCTTAGTCTGCGCTCTCCCCTGGCCACAGCAGCCTCACGGCTAGCAGGGCAAACCCCACCGCCGCCACGGCCTTGACCAATCGTTCAGGCAGGACTTGGGCAGTGCCTTCCCCAATAATGACCCCTAGCAGGCTGGCTAGCAGCAGGGCGGCGGCGGTGCCCAGAAACACGGCGCGAGGAGAACTTGAGCTGCCGCTGAGGGCGATCGCGGCTAGCTGGCTTTTATCTCCTAGCTCCGAAATAAACACGGCGGTAAAGCTGAGGGCAAGGAGGTTCCAGTCCATGGGAGGAGAATAAGAAGATGAGGTAGGTAAGGAAGATGAAGGAGGAAAGGCGCTAAAGATGCGCGATATCCCAAAGGAGCCAAACGGTAATGCCCAGCAGCATCGCCCCAGCAGCAGTATCGAGGGTCGCAGAAGATGCGCGGCGGGCCAGCCACTGACCTAGCAGCACACCGATTAAGCTAGTGGCAACTAGAGCAGTACCTGCGCCTAAAAAAACCGTCAGCGGGGACTGAGACTGGGCACTCATCAGCAGCGTGGTGACCTGGGTCTTGTCGCCTAGCTCAGCTAGAAAAATAGTAATAAAAGTAGAGCCAAAGATACGCCAAAAGGCGGCTTTACCGATAGGTTCAGAGGGCTTAGTCTCGGCGCTAGACTGGGAAGCAGTTCTGGTAGACACAATTATGCCAAGCGGCAGATCAGGTGGGCAGTCAGTGAACCCGGGTACAGAGCAACGTCAGACCTGTTGAGCACCGCCGGATATTTCATAATGCTTTCATTATCGGCAAGAGGTTGCGAAACCGCAACCCACATCTCCTCATCTTCCCCGCTCCTTTATGGTCTTGACTATCTCGCTCATTCTCTATAACCTCCCGTCAGCCTCATCTCCTAATCCTTGTTTCCTCTAGCTACCCTCTTCCTCCACTCCCACTGCCTGGCCAAAACGCTTCATCTCAGGGCTAGAATCGCCATAGATATCGGCAATGTGCTCTTGGCAGCAGTCGATGGCAAAGGTGTCTAGCTGATCGCTGGCAATGCCGAACATAGACTCGAAGGCTGCAGAGGTGACTCGACAAAAATCAGGTCGGTCGGGATAGATGGTGCAGATGCGATCGCCTGCATCGTAGTGGATACACCAGCCGTCTTCACCAACCATGCTGAGATATAGAGCTAGCTGGTCAGGATTGAGGTACGAATCTAGATCAGGGCGATCGTCAGGGGCCAGAAAGCAGCAGGCCCCACAGGATTTTACGCATTGCCAGGTAGCCATTTGCTCTCCTTGGGTAGTCTCTAGCCTAGCTTGTCTAGAGTCGCCGCCCCTGCCTTAGAATTTTGTTAAGTTATCTAAAAATGACGCCTCGTTAGCGGGTAAAATAAGCTCCGAAAGCACGCTTTGTACCAAGTCCAGCTTGGGGTCTGGAGTTTTGCCATAGGCAAGACTCTGCTTCTGGACTTGGGTGAGGTTTATTTTAGTCCAGTCGCCTTGTGTTGGGAGGTTTCATGAGCTTTTTGAGCAATTTTTTTGGCAGCATTAACTTTGAACTCATTGCCCAGTTAACGATGCTGGGGATGATTGTCATCGCCGGCCCCGCGATCGTGTTTCTGCTGTTCTTGCGCGGCGGCGACCTCTAGGGTCACCCGCAGATTTAGCTAGCAGCGTCTGAGAGACCTTTGGTCAGCTCAGGCGCTGCTTTAGTATTAGCTCCGCGATCGCTAGATCCATGGGCGTTGTGATCTTTAAGTTAGTTTCTTCGCCAGGCACTACCTGTACCGGCAGGTCGCTCTTCTCAAATAGGGCGGCGTCGTCAGTAACGCTCCAGCCTGAATTAATACCCTGACGGTGGCACTGCTTCAGCAGCGCTACATCAAAGCCTTGAGGGGTTTGGGCTGCCCACAGCCGCTGGCGATCGGGGGTAGCCTCGACATGCTGGTCGGCGTTGACCATTTTGATCGTGTCTTTGACCGGTACCGCTGCCACTAGGCCAGAGCAGGTCTCTAGGGCAGCAGCGCAGCGGTTAAACAGGTCAGGTGTGGCAAGGCAGCGTGCTCCGTCGTGGACGAGCACCCGAGCAGCCTCTGGAGGCAGACTTTTGAGGCCGTTGTAGACCGACTGCTGGCGAGTGTCGCCACCGGCAATAAAGTTAACCGGCTTATCTAGGTGCAGCGCTTCAGCAGTGGCGGCGAGAGTCGGGCGATCGCCCGGCTGGCAGATCAGCCCTATCCAAGCTACGGCGCTGGCCTGATTAGCGGCCTGTAGGGTCCAGGCGATAAGCGGCTGGCCCAAAAGTTCTAGCAAGACTTTGTTGCGATCGGCTCCCATCCGGCGACCGCTGCCAGCGGCGGGAATGAGCAAATGAACGGGTGCCATAGGGGTAGTAGCGTAGAGGAGGCTAAGAGTTAAATTATCCCCTTTGGTGAAATTTAGTGCGTTTTGTCAGCTAAATATCTCTTAAACCTTGACCAGGTTCCACTACAATAGCTTGCGAACAGGCATGGACGTAATGTATGCGGGTATTGGCTCTTGTTCCAGGGGAAACAGAAACTCAGCTGAGTTTCTTTCCGGTGATCAGTCAAATTCAGAACAGTTTCGAAAATGCCGAGGTTTCTGTGGTGGCTGCCCCCGGCGCTGCGGCAATCTATCAGCTTTCTAAGGGGGTTGCCGAAGTGGTGCCCTACAACTTTACGGCTGCCAACAGCCCCGCCGACTGGGCCAATCTGCTGGGCATTGTGCGCGATCGCGAGTTTGATGCAGCCTTCACGCTGACCGATTCCTGGTCTATTGCTCTGCTGCTTTGGCTCAGTGGGGTGCCCACTCGCCTGGGCTACAGCGGTGCCGCTAACGATCTGCTGCTTACAGCTACGGTGCCACGCTCCGAGAAGTCGCGCCACTATAGCGATCTGCTCAGTCTGATTGACGTTACAGGGGTGCCTCCAGCCGTTTCGGTGAGCGTTCCGCGCGGCGACCTCACCACCGTTGAGACAATGCGTCAGGGCGCAGGGTTAGAGAGCGGCTATGTTTTGGTCTACCCTGGTCCAACTGCTGATGGTACGACCTATCCTACCGATAGCTGGGCTGTCATTCTCAAGGATTTTCAGCAGAAACAGCCCGGTATGCCTCTGGCCCTGTTGCAGATAAACGAGGCTGCCCCTCAGGCAGCAGCCCTAGCCAGCGCTGTGCCGGATCTGAAGATTTTGCGGCCCGAAACAGCCGGACAGGCGGCAGCGATGATAGCGGCTGCCAACCTACTGGTAGCCGTAGAAGGCTATCCGCTGGGGCTAGCGATCGCTCTTAATGTCTACGCCGTAGGGCTGCTCTCGAGCGAGGCAGCATTGCCCAGCCCTACGGAGGAAGACCGTCTAGTTACTCTAACCTCCGATACGGGGACCCTAGCCGATATCACCCCTAGCCAAGTCCTTGAGAAGATTTGGAGTGAAGGAGACTAGCTTCTCTGTCCTTAAGAGCGCTGCGGACATACTGTAGGGCTATAGCCACCCCTTAGACTCATCGCTTAGGATAAAGAAAAAGCGGTCGTCATCGAACCCATGCTTAGCCATTAGAAACTTGACACCCATGGAAACCGTTAAAGAACAGGCCAGCGTCGTCAGCCAACTCTTGTTTTCTGCTGAAACCGGCAACATCTACAAAAAAGCCCTCACCCGTAGCTGGAATATCCTACGTGAGATTGGCGTTTTGCTGTGGCTAATTATTTGCCTGACCTTTGTAGGCGGCGAATGGTTTTACCGCACTGCCGTAGGGCTAGGCCGCAGCACCCGCGCCTGGTATGTCGGCCTCAGCGAAAAAAGCCCAAGTGCCGAGCCCCAATCTATGACCTCTACGGGCGAAGCGCTGCTCAGTAGCGTTAAGTCTGGTACAGCCTATCTGCTTGGCCAAGCGCGCCAGCAGCTAGGTATGCCAAAACCTGAGACGACGCCCGCGACGCCGCCGACCGTGGCGACTACGACCGCCGCAGGGCCACCGGCCCCGGTGCCGTCAACCTCAGTATCGTCACCCCCGACGGCTATAGTAACCCCTTCATCTATTGCTCCTGCTGCCGAACCTCCGGTTGAAGACGCCAACGATTTGACCTAGAGCGTACCTCTAAGACCAAACGGGCTAGCCCAAGCCGTAGCGACGACAGTTGCTGTAGCTCGGGCTGTGTTTTTTTGGGCGGCAGTGGCCAGAATTTTCTACAATGAAGGACAGGATCCATCTTTTTTCTCCTCTAGCTATGCTCCAGCACTATCTGTTCATTGGCTTTAGCGCAATTTACTACAGCCAGAGCGCTGCCACCCCCCGCCGCCGCCCCCACCTATTTGCCTCACTGGCCCTTCAAGAGGCGGAGGGTAGTCGCACCGTTGCCCACATTCGCTCTGCCAAGGCAGACGAGATTCCGGTCTGGCTCGATGAGCAAATGCAGCGCCACGTTAGCGATGAGGTGCGCCATGCCCAAATTTTTACTAAAGCTGTTGAACGCGAGGGTTACTTCATTGACCTAGAGAGCAAAGCGGCACAGCATTCGCTCTCTAGCGTAGGCGAAGCTTCAGTGCGCCGGTACCATAAAGTAGAAGACCTTGCTGCCGCCCCGCTGCCTCACCTACTTGCCAGTGTACTGCTGGCCGAAGAACTGGGCGTGCGCGGCTTCCGCTGCATCCTCAAGAGTCTGCCTGACGACCTGACGGCAACTCGGGCTGCGATCGCATCAGTTCTGCAAGATGAGGAGCGCCACGTGCGCTACCTCAGCGACGCCCTGCGCTACTTTCGCGCTACAGCAG
>JBARUP010000199.1:0-5072 GCA_049645805.1 Nodosilinea sp. | reverse complement strand
GGCTAGGGTGACACCGTAGACAATGCCATCAGCAGGCAGCAAGTTTAGCAAAATGCTGGGGATGTAGTTGGTGACTGTCAGCAGGGGCAGCTGAATTAGAAACGTGGCTAGAAAAATAGTCTGGATGCGCGTGATTGCCGCCTGAGTTAATTCCCAGCTGCGGCTCATGCTGCTGCCAGCATCCTGCTGGGGCTCAATGGCCAGCACCACCTCAGCGATAAACAGCCGCGAGGATACCCAAATCAGCCCTAGAAACAAAAGGCCCAGGCCTAGCAGCATCCCCAACAAGATGCCCACCACACCACCAACCGCCTCGTTGATCAGCGCCGACAGAATGCCCGCCGTCACAAACCCGACGCTGCCGCCAGCAATCAGCGCCAGCAGCGCTCCTGCTACGTAAGTCGCCGTGTAGGCCAGCAGCAGCAAAAAACTCAGGAACAAAAACTGCCCTAGTTTAGGCGCGACCTGTCGCCGCGCTTCTAGCGACGTTTCCGGCTGATTAATTAACTCCTGGAACGACAGCCTGCCAATTACGCTGGAGATGGCGTAGTACTTGGCTGAGCCGTAGAGCAGGGGGACAAACCCGACTAAGAGACCCACCAGGCCGCCAATAACTGCGCCAATATCGCCCCCAGCTCCAGATCCAACGCCCGCTAGAATGGCGATCGCCAGCCCCAGGCCCACTACCCCAGCGACTAGCCACAGCGTCGCCAGCATTGCTAGCTGCAAGAAGGTCTTAAGCCGATCTTTATACAGCCGCAGGGCGGCGCTGACTACGTCGCCTGGATTGAGGGGGCCAAGCTGACCACCCGGTGCGGATAGGTTCGTCACCGCTGCCTCCTGAGCTGACTAAGCTTTGCCATACGGTGGCTGTTCATTTCGAGGTTAGCCTACTATGTAAGTCGCCCACTGCTCTGTAGAACACCGACCTCCCACTCTTTGCTTCATGAATGTTCAGCGTTGGACGGCCCGACGAGAAGCCAGCTGGCGACAGCTTGAGACTCTGCTAACCCAGGCCGAGCGAAACGGGCTAAGCTCTCTTTCGGGGGGCGAGGTGCGACAGATGGCCAGCCTCTACCGGTCGGTATCGGCTGATCTGGCGCGGGCCAAGGGGCACGACGTTGGTCAGGCTGTAATCAGAGACTTACAGCGGCTGACTACCCGCAGCTACAGCCAGATTTACCAAGGCTCTCGCCGTCAGGAGTGGCAGACCCTGCGGGTATTTTACCGCTATGGCTTTCCGGCGGTGGTGCAGCAGAGCTGGCCTTACATTGCGATCGCGACGGCTCTGTTTGCGATCGGCGCGCTGGTGGGCTGGTGGTTGGCCTGGCAAGACCCGGCTTTTTTGATGCTGGTGCTGGGGCAAAAGTTTGTTGAGGAGGTAAAAACCAGTCAAGAGCTTTGGACAGTGTCCATTGTAGGCGTTGAGCCGATTGCCTCCAGCAGCATCATGATCAACAACATTGGAGTCTCGCTCAAGGCCCTGCTGGGCGGCGTTACGATGTATGTACCCCAGGTACCGCTAATTACGCCACCGGGGGCCTACACCGTTTTCCTGCTGGTGTTGAACGGCCTGATGATTGGCTGTGTTGGAGTGCTGGTGGCTCAAGCTAACCTAGCCTACGACTTGTGGGCCTTTGTTTCGCCCCACGGAGCACTAGAGCTACCGGCTATTTTTATGGCCGGAGGAGCCGGTTTGCTGCTGGCGCGCGGCATTCTACTGCCCGGTCCCTACCGTCGCATTGATGCCCTAAAGCGGTACGGTGCGCAGGCGGCTCAGCTCCTCTACGGCATTATCCCTATGCTGGTGATCGCCGGACTGATTGAAGGGTTCTTCTCGCCGCAGACCTGGATTCCCAACGGGTTGAAGTATGCAGTAGGCACAGCTTTGTTTATTGCCCTGGTGCAGTACTGTCGCACCCAAAGCCCGAGCAAAACTAGATAGCTGGCTGAGCTTTGAGTTGTTCACGCTCCCTAACTAGGGGCTCCTACCCAAGTAACTGATAGCAGCACACTCTAGTTGAGCGATGAGTGACGTGCAGGACGTAAGTGTCTTTAGGCATATATTTGGGCACGAGGTGACGACAAAGCCTACGGGTGCCAAGCGGCACTTTGAAGGAGTCGCTACGCGATCGCGGGACTTATGACTACAATAAGGCAGTATTTAGGTCAGTATTATAGGCCGGGCTTACTGCCAGTTGCTATGACGCCCCCAAATCGCTCCCAGCCTCGAACTCTGATCAAGACGGTTACCCAGGCCTTTCAAGCGGTACAGGCCAAAGTCGACTTCGGTCAGCTGGCGGTCAAGCCTGGTGCTCGGCCCGCCGAGCTAGAAGTGACGGTTAATGGTCAGTCCAAAACCTATCCCCTGCTGGGCGAGCACTACATTATGGGGCGCAGCAGCACCCAGTGCGATATTGTCGCCCCTAGCCCTATTGTGAGCCAGGTGCACGCCACTATCACGCGTGACACTAATCGCTCTAGCCAGCCCTTCGTAATGAAGGATCGCAGCTCTACCAACGGCATTTATCAGGGCAAAAAGCGACTGACCCAGTCGGTGATGAACCACGGCGATGTCTATACCCTTGGCCCGCCAGACCTACAAGATGCCGTTACCCTGCGGTTTAGCGAGCCGCCTCCCTGGTACGTCAAGACAGCTCGCTATACCCTCTACGGCTTTACCGGGCTGTCGCTAGCTGTAGGCGCGTGGATTGTAGGTGCCGAGTGGCCCAAGATTCCCATGCGCCCCTTGCCTGACTCGGTGCAGGGGCCTGTCGTTGTGCTGGGCGAAGAGGATGGAGCTTCGGCACCTCTGCGCGAACAGTACACGCAGACTCACCAGGAACTTCGCCGCCTGGGCGATTTTTCTGACTACCTACCCCAGGCTTTAATCGCTTCTGAGGATACTCGCTACTACTGGCACCTGGGCGTAGACCCGATTGGCATTTCGCGGGCGGTGGTGGTTAACCTTCGCGGTGGCGGCATTCGCCAGGGTGGCAGCACGATTACTCAGCAGCTGGCCCGCAGCGTCTACCGAGAGTATGTCGGTACCGAAGACTCAGCCGGACGCAAAATTCGCGAGGCGATTACGGCCCTTAAGCTGGAAACCTTCTACAGCAAAAATCACCTGCTGCTGATTTACCTCAACCGGGTCTACCTAGGCGACAACCTCTACGGCTTTGAGGATGCGTCTCAGTTTTACTTTGACAAGCCCGCCCGCGAGCTGACGCTCTCGGAAGCGGCGACCCTGGTGGGCATTTTGCCTGGTCCCAACGCCTTCAACCCGGTGCAAAATTACGATGCCGCCGTGTCTTACCGCGATCGCGTGCTCGATCGCATGGTGTCTTTGGGCATGGTGAGTCAGGAAGAAGCTCGCCGCGCCCGGCGATCGCGAATCGAAATTAGCCCCGACGCCACTCGTCAGCTCCAGAGCACCCGTGCCCCTTACTTCTACAGCTACGTCTTTCAAGAACTCGAGGCCGTGCTTGGCACCTCTCTAGCGCGGGAGGGCAACTTCTACGTGCAGACCAGCGTGGATTTAGACCTTCAGGAGGCGGCTGAATCTGCCCTCAGTCAGGATGTCGCTACCCAAGGGGCCGCCTTAGCCTACTCCCAGGGCGCTTTGGTTACCCTTGACAGCAGCACTGGAGCCATCTACGCGCTCGTCGGCGGTGTAGACTTTGCCGCCAGCCAGTTCAACCGAGCTTCCCAGGCCCAGCGCCAGCCCGGTTCTACCTTTAAGCTATTTGCCTACGGCGCGGCCCTAGAGCAAGACATTTCCCCCGGCCAGTCGTTTTCCTGCGAATCTATGAACTGGAGCGGGCAGCAGTTTTCGGGCTGTCGGTCTGGGTCAGGCGCGCTCGATATGTACGCTGGCATGGCTCGCTCTGAGAATGTCGTTGCTCTACGTATTGCGCGAGAGGCCGGGCTGGGCAATGTCATCAACCTAGCCCGCCGCCTTGGAATCGAGTCTAAGCTGGTGGCCTCACCGGGCCTCACTCTGGGCGAAAGCGAAGTAACTCCCCTAGAGATCACCGGAGCCTTTGCTGCTGTGGCCAACGACGGCGTGTGGAACCGCCCCCACAGCATTGAGCAGGTGCTCGACAGCAGCGACTGCGCCGATCTTAACGACATCAGCACCTGCCGCGTAATCTACGAGTTTGGCCAAGCAGGAGACTCCAATCGCCAGGCGCTCGACCCTGGCGTCGCCAACACTCTAACCGGGCTGCTGCAAGGCGTAGTGCAGGGGGGCACCGGGCGCAGCGCTTTTTTAGGTCTGGGGGAAGCGGGTAAAACTGGCACCACCGACGACAACCGCGACCTGTGGTTTATCGGCTTTGTGCCAGGGCGCAGTTTGACGACGGGAGTTTGGCTCGGCAATGACGATAACACCCCGACAAGGGGCAGCAGCGGCCAGGCGGCAGCGGTGTGGGGCAACTACATGCGCCAGGTGGTGCAGTAGGGGCCACTGGCCTAAGCTCAAAGACTACTGAACTAGGCCCGAAGACTGCTCGACTAAGCTCGAAGACTACTCAGCTAAGCTCAGAGACTACTGAACCAGGCTCAGAGACTACTTGACTAAGCTCAGAGACTGCTCGACTAGGTTTGGAGACTACTCAGCTCAGCCCAGAGACTGCTTAGCTTAGCTCAGAGGCTACTGGAGCTAGCTCAAGGGCTACTCGACCAGGTTCAGAGTCTGCTCAGCTAGGTTCAGAGGCTACGGGGCTAGATCCCCGCCAAAATTTCCTAATGCCTTGTTGTCTTAGTGTTATTCGTCACCCCTCTCGGTAGGGAAGGAAGCGTTTTAACTGGGGCAAGGTTATTGGGCCGTAGCAAATTTAACTTGTCTGTGCGGTCCGAATGAGATATTGTACTGGGCTATAGCTGTGTGCGTGCAGCTTGTCTTCCCAAAAATTTGGTCAAGCGCCACTGGAAGGTGTTAGTAGCACCAACCAGCGGCTAACCCCGTCGACAGAGCAAGCTGTCTCGGAGGCTAAGGTGATTTTACCTGGCCGCCCCGAACTGCACATGTCTGGGGCGGCCAAGTTTTTGGGGCTTCCTACCCATCCATT
>JBARUP010000198.1:0-2062 GCA_049645805.1 Nodosilinea sp. | reverse complement strand
AGGGTAGCGGGCATCGAACCAATGAACAAAGCTAGCCTATGGGGCAGCGACGGCATCCATGGGCACTTCCTCAATCCGCACGTCGCGCTTGATGGTGAACTGTTCTAGATACTTCAGTGGCTCGTCGGGGTTAAAGACCACACCGTCAAACAGCTTAGACGTGTGGCGATCGCGGCCCACATCCACTAGCCCCAGCTCGCGGGCGGCTTCCCCAAAGACATCGCCTCGCTTGACTCGCTCAGCCACCGCTAGCCAGTTGCGGGGGAAGGGTGTGATGCCCCAGCGGGCCATCTGAGTCATCAGCCACACCACCTCGGAGACATCGGGGTAGTTGGCTTTACCGGTAAAAAACTGAACGTAGTCGAGCGGCTGCTTGGGCTCGCTACCGTCGCCACGGTCGTAGGGATCAAGAAAGCCCTGGCGAATCAGGGATTCGTCGGCTCCTACGTACTCAGGCCGCGCCAGCATCTGGGCAATTTCTCCGCGGTTGCGGCGGTCGTCGCAGTACTCACAGGCCTCTAGCAGGGCTTTAACCAAAGCCACGTGAGTTTTAGGGTACTGCTCGGCCCAGGCTTCGGTTACGCCGAGCACCTTTTCGATGTGGCCGGGCCAGATGTCGTTGTCGGTAGCCATCACCACGCCTGCCCCGTCGGCTACAGCACGGGCGTTCCAGGGTTCGCCGACGCAGTAGGCATCAATGCTGCCCGCCTTTAGGGTCGACACCATCTGGGCCGGAGGAATCACCGTGATGCTGACATCGCGGTCGGGGTCGATGCCGCCGCTGGCTAGCCAGTAGCGCAGCAGCAGGTTGTGCATTGAGGTGGGGTGCACTGCGGCCAGGGTGTGTACCTGGTCAGGGCGGCGGTCGAGATTGGCCTTGAAATCGGCCAGCGATCGCACGCCCTGGTCGTAGAGCTGCTTACTGAAGGTAATCGCGTTACCGTTGCGGCTGAGGGTAAGAGCGCTCACCACGGGTACGGGCTGCTGGTTTCCGTAGCCTAAAGTAATTCCCAGGGGCATACCCGCCACCATAATGGCGGCGTCAAGACGACCGCTGGTAACACCTCCGGCGATCGCGTTCCAGCTCGGCTCGCGGTTGAGCGTGACGCTGCTGAGGCCGTTGGCCTCAAACAGACCTTTTTCTTTCGCCACCACCAGAGGAGCGCAGTCTACCAAGGGAATGAAGCCCAGCTCTAGATTGATCTTCTCTAGACCGTTGCCGGCCATTGCCACGGCTGGCTTAGCTTTGTGCAGCTTGGCTCGCTTCTGCTGATTGAGGAAGTAAACAATCTCGTTGCGCAGGCTGTAGTAGTTGGGGTGTTTAACGACCTCCATACGCTCGCGGGGCCGGGCAAAGGGCACATCAACAATCTGGCCCACGTGGGCTTCTGGGCCGTTAGTCATCAGCACAATGCGATCGGAGAGCAGCAGCGCCTCATCAACGTCGTGGGTAACCATAACGCAGGTTACTTCGCTCTCTTCGCAAATTTTCATCAGCTGCTCTTGCAGCCCGCCTCGGGTGAGCGCATCGAGTGCCCCAAAGGGCTCGTCGAGCAGCAGCAGCTTAGGGCGAATGGCTAAGGCCCGAGCGATCGCCACCCGCTGCTTCATACCGCCGGAGATTTGTCCCGGGCGCTTGCTGGCCGCCTTTTGTAGACCCACTAGCTCAATGTGGTGATCGATCATGCGATCGCGCACTGTCTTGGGGTGTTTTTGCATCACCTGGTCTACCGCCAGGGCAATGTTTTCGCGCACGGTTAGCCAGGGCAGCAGCGAATAGTTTTGAAATACCACCATGCGATCGGGGCCAGGCTCGCTGACCTGCCGCCCTTCTAGCACAATGCCCCCGTGGCTGGGCTGATCTAGGCCTGAGATAATATTTAGCAGGGTTGACTTGCCGCAGCCCGAGTGGCCCACCAGCGACACAAACTCACCTTTATGAATATTCAGCTCGATATTTTTTAGGGCAATGTATTCGCCCCCTTTTGGCAGCTTAAAAACGCGATCGACGTGGTCAACTTCTACAAATACAGCCATGGTGCGCGGGGATAAAAGTGTAGGT
>JBARUP010000197.1:0-9515 GCA_049645805.1 Nodosilinea sp. | reverse complement strand
GTACGAGCTCATTCGCCTGCTGGCCACCAACGGCGCAACCATTGCTGACTATAAAGACTGGAACCACCGCTCCGTTTTCGTCGTTGGTGATGCAGATCAGTCAATCTATTCCTTTAGGGCCGCCGATTTCACCATTCTGATGAACTTTCAAGATGACTTCGGCGACGGGCTGCCCGACGACGATACCCGCAGCATGGTCAAGCTGGAGGAGAACTACCGCTCCACCTCCAACATTCTCGAAGTCGCCAACCACCTGATTGAAAACAACACCGAGCGCATCGACAAAGTGCTGCGCGCCACCCGAGGCGAGGGCGAGAGCATCTACTGCTACCGGGCCGATGACGAAATCGCCGAGGCCGACTTTGTGATCAGCCAAATTCGCAACCTAGAAACTCAGCATCCGGAGCTGCACTGGGGCCACTTCGCTATTCTCTACCGCACCAACGCCCAGTCTCGCGCCTTTGAAGATGTGCTGACTCGCTACGGCATTCCCTACCAGGTGGTGGGGGGCCTGCGCTTCTACGACCGCCGCGAGATCAAAGACGTGCTGGCGTACCTGAGGGCGATCGCCAACCCCTTCGATACCGTCAGCCTGAAGCGGGTAATCAACGTGCCCCGGCGCGGCGTCGGCAAAGGCACTCTAGATAAACTAGAGAGCGCTACCCAAACCCTAGGCGGCATTCCCCTGTGGGAGATTCTCAGCGATGAGACTTCCGTAAAGACCTTAGCGGGCCGCTCCGCTAGGGGCGTGCTAGAGTTTGCCAGCATTGTTAAAAAATATCGTCAGAACATTGACGAACAAAAGGGATCTGAAATTATTCAGGGCGTGCTGGAAGACAGCGGCTACCTGGCGGCTCTAAAATCCGAGGGCACCGACGAGGCCGACGATCGCCTCGGCAACGTGCAGGAGCTTTACAACGCTGTGCTGCAGTTTGAGGAAGAAAACGAAGATCCTTCGCTGCTGGCTTTTTTGGCTAATGCCTCCCTAGCTTCCGACCTAGACAACACCAAAGAAGGCAATAAGGCCGTGTCTCTGATGACGCTGCACTCCTCCAAGGGGCTAGAGTTTCCCGTCGTTTTTCTAGTTGGTTTAGAGCAGGGGCTGTTTCCTAACCACCGTTCGCTAGAAGATCCTGCCGCCACCGAAGAAGAGCGCCGCCTTTGCTACGTCGGCATTACCCGCGCCAAGGAGCGCCTGTTTATCTCCTACGCCCGCGAGCGTCGCCTCTACGGCAGCCGTGAGCCCGCCAGCCCCTCCCTGTTTTTAGCCGAGCTGCCTACCGATCTTGTTACCGGCGACAGCTCCCTTAGCCTCCCCCAAAAGTGGAGCACTCCCATTCGCGAGGCCCGCAGAAAGAGCGAAGACGCCGCTAGACCCGGCAGCGGTGCCCATGAGTCTGACTGGACCGTAGGTGATGTGGTGGTGCACAAAGCCTACGGAGCAGGAGAAGTAACCCACATTTTTGGGGCAGGCAACAAGATTTGTCTGGCCATCAGCTTTCCTGGCCAGGGCCGCAAGATTATCGATCCCAAAATCTCGGCCCTACAGCGGGCTGAGTAGAGATAAAGCGTTGATATAGGCTCAACTAGGCTGGTTCACCTCTATCGCCTGCGGGTGCGTCTCCAGTTGAACCAGTTCTCGGCCCAGTCGCGCCGCCAGCTGCTGACTTGCCAGCGCTGCTGCTGCCAGGTATCAACCATTAGGGGCAAGATGGCGGTCAGGCTGGAGGGTAGAGCAGACAAGCGGCTTAGCTGCTGCAGCGGCACGCCCTGGCCTACCGCCAGCGCCAGCAGGTGAATTAGCTCACCGGCACCAGAGCCACAAATCTGAGCGCCTAGAATCTGTCCATCAGCCCGTACCGTCCAGCGGCAGAAGCCGGTGACGGCGCTGTCGTGAGCTTTGAGCACTTGACCAAAGGGCAGCTGAATAACAGTCGCCTCGCTGCCGTACCAGCGTTTAGCTTCAGCGGCACCGAGGCCGAGGCGAGCATACTCTGGTGCGGTGTGCAGCAGGCCCGGACGGTTCAGCAAGGACAGCTGTCGCCAGGGCAAATAGAGGAGGTTGCGCAGGGCGATCGCGACGTCTTGGTGGTCGGTGGCGTCAGCCCAGTAGCCACCGAGTGCAGGGCCACAGGCAAAGACGCGGGGATGAACGGTCGCGAGGCGATCGCTGACGGGCAGAGCCACTGCCGCGCCATGGACAGTGCGAGGCCGAATGCCAGCGTGGCCCACCTGCACACTGCCCAAAACCGGATGGGGGGACGTGGCCACAATCAGCGTTTGGGCAGCGATTTTATCACCGCTACTCAGCAGTAATTCGGCTTCGTTTTTGTAGTGAATAGACTCTATCTGAGTTTCTAGCCGCAGCGTTACCCCTTCGGACTCTAGCAGTGCGGCAATAAACCCTGCCAGGTCTGAGTCTTCGGTAGGCAAAAGGGTATGGCCCCGGCTCACTAGAGTGGTCTGAGTACCAAGCCGAGCCAAAGCCTGGGCCAGGGCGATCGCGGGGCCGCTGCGCCCCAGCACAATCGCGGTCTCTGGCTGCGTCTCTAGATCCAGCAGGGTATCTGGAGTGAGGTACGGGGTTTCTACCAGTCCTGGAATGTCAGGCACGGTGGTCTCAGTATCTGGGGCCAGCAGGTAGCCCCGCGACCTGAGCCGCCGAGTCAGTGTCGTGACTGCCAGCGACGGACGAGGGCTAAACTGACCTGGCTCTAGCACCACATCCACGCCGCTAGTAGCCAGACAGTCAAGACTAAGCTGTGGGTAGGCTACCGCCTCTAGCGCCTTGACCCGGCGCTGCAGATGATTCCAGCCGGTAGTGGCCACATCGCCCAGCGCCATAAGCAAAATTTGGCGGCGAATGCACCGCTCTACTGCTCCTGGTGACTCGACCAGCGCTACCCGCGCTCCCTCCCGCGCTGCCAGCGCCGCCGCCTCTCTTCCCTGCACCGTGCCGCCAAGAATTACTCCATCGTAGTCGACGGTCATGGTCTTCCTACCGGTTGTTCTCCATGAGTTTAGCGCCAGTGGGGAGGGAAGGAGATCTCGTGTTTAGTCTCAATAAAGTTTTTCCCGCATCCTGATTGGTCACAGCTGGGCAGGTAAAATCTGAAACGAAACAGCATGGGCGCACTATGACAAGTACTACCTCGATTCGCGAGTCGAGCTCTGTAGCGACAGATTTTTCAACCTTTGCTCCACCGGAGATCACTAGCGATCGCGTACTAGCCGCGATCGATGTCGGCACCAACTCTATTCACATGGTAGTCGTCAAGATTCAGCCCGATCTGCCCGCTTTTACCATCGTTGACCGCGAAAAAGAAACCGTGCGCCTGGGCGATTTCAACGAAGAAACCGGTGGTCTGTCAGAGGCGGCCATGGAGCGGGCGATCAAAGCGCTGAAGCGCTGCTGTGCGATCGCCACCAGCCTCAGGGCCGAAGACATTGTCGCAGTTGCCACTAGCGCCGTGCGAGAAGCCAGCAACGGCAAGGCCTTTGTGGAGCATGTTTACAAGGAAACTGGACTCGCTATTAACCTAATCTCGGGAACTGAAGAAGCCCGCCGCATCTATCTGGGCGTACTCTCAGGCATGGAGTTCAACGGCCAGCCCCACGCCATCATTGACATTGGCGGCGGCTCCACCGAGCTGATTTTAGGTACCGGCGAACCCCACCGCTTTCTTAGCAGCACCAAAGTGGGCGCGGTCCGCTTGACCGCTCAGTTTGTCTCGACCGATCCCATTTCAGAGCTAGAGCTAAGCACCCTGCGAGCTTACGTGCGGGGCATGATAGAAGCCAATGCAACCAGGCTAAAGTCTCACCTCAAACCTGAGGAGCCGATGCGCCTGTTGGGTACCTCAGGCACCATTGAGTGCCTTGCCGCCATAGCTGCCGCCGATCGTCTAGGCATAGTGCCCGATCCCCTCAACGGCTTTCAGATCACCTACGAAGAAGTCTCTCGCTTGGTCAAAACCCTGCGTCAGGCCACCTATGCCGAGCGCCTGGAAATGCCAGAGATGTCGGCCCGCCGCGCCGAGATTATTGTGCCGGGAGCGGTTATTTTGCACGAGACAATGCGGCTGCTAAACGCCGACAGCATCACCATCTGCGAGCGCGCCCTGCGAGAAGGGGTAGTGGTTGACTGGATGCTTACCCACGGTCTGATTGAAGA
This sequence comes from Nodosilinea sp., assembly GCA_049645805.1. Lineage (GTDB taxonomy): Bacteria > Cyanobacteriota > Cyanobacteriia > Phormidesmidales > Phormidesmidaceae > Nodosilinea. The sequence goes on along the minus strand of JBARUP010000197.1, from coordinate 5,341 downwards.
CCGCATGCAGTTTCAAAAGTCGGTGAGGCAGCGCAACGTGCTTAAAACCGCAAAGAAGTACAAGGTGCACCTCGATCGCTCTGAGCGAGTCGCCCGGTTTGCCATGGATTTATTTGAGCAGACAGAAGGAAGTCTCCACACCTGGGGCGCGCTCGAAAAAGAGCAGCTTTGGGGTGCTGCCATTCTGCACAACTGCGGCCACTTCGTTAGCCATTCGTCACACCACAAGCATTCCTACTACCTGATTCGCAACGGTGAGCTGCTTGGCTATACCGAAACCGAGCTAGAAGTTATTGCCAACATTGCCCGCTACCACCGCAAAAGCGCCCCTAAGAAAAAGCACGATAACTATCGCAACTTGCCCACCCGCTATCACCGCCAGATGGTGACCCACCTCAGCTCCCTGCTGCGGCTAGCGGTTGCCCTCGATCGCCGCGGCATTGGGGCAGTCAAAAGTATTCACTGCAACTTTGACGCCGACGCCCACGTGCTGAACATAGATGTGAAAGCCGCTCGCCCTAGCGACGACTGCGCCTCAGAGCTGTGGAATCTAAACTACAAAAAAGACTATTTTGAGGAGGTATTTGAGGTAAAGCTGCATGCCCGGCTAGTGAGCTAGGGCTCATTTTATGGACAACGCTACTTTAGCTAGGCCCCAGGGCGATTAGCGGGGCGGTAAGTCAGAGGTCTCGATCGAAGGCTGATCCAGTCTAGATTCCTTTAGGCTCTCCTGCCCCGGCGCAGGTGAACCGGCACGAAGCGGCACCGGGTTTGAATCGGCTAAACCGCGATCGCCGTTCTTCTCGCTGCCATCGGTACCGGGGTCAAGATAAGCCGAGTCTGCATTTGGAGATAGACCGGGGCGCGGTGCCGACGGCAGGGGTGGGGGGGTAGCCGTATTGGACTGAAGCGGCGGCGGTGGTGAGCCGGTCAGGGTGCGCCAGGCCGCCCGTGTTCCAGCCAGCACGCTTTTAGTGCCCGTGTTAAGGCGCTGAGCCCCGGTTTGCGCGGTAGTAATACTCTGGTTCACCTGCTGCACCACCTGACCCGCGCCTTGTACTCCCTCGGTGACATCGTCGGTCAGCTCGGTAATTTCAAGACTGGTGAGGCGAATGGCCTCTAGGGTAGGAGGCAGCTCACGGCCTAGGGTATCAAAGAATTTTTCGGCGCTGCGGGAAGCCCGGCCTAGCTCGCGCAGGGCGGGTATGGCTACCATAAGCACAGCCGTCAGGCTAACGACGACCAGCAGAAATGACAGGGCTAACCAAAACAGCGGGTCGGCCAAAACAAGTGCTCCTACTCCTGTGCTTGCTCCTGGGCTTACTCTTGGGCAGAGCCATTGGTTGTAACTGGCGTCCCCTGGCTCAGCTGCTCGTACTCCTGACGACTAGCCTCTTGACCAGCAGCGATCGCCTCTCGCAGCCGAGTCAGGGTTTGATCCCAGTTAACCAAGGCCGTTTCTGACAGACGGTCGGCCTGCAAATACATTGACGTTGAAAGATCTTCTACCAGCTCGGGTAGGGCATCGGCAGACTTTCTTAAAATGCGGCGGGTTTCGCGCCCGGTGCGGGGAGCCACCAGCAGACCCGCCACTGCTCCCACTGCCGCCCCTAGCACTATTCCGCCAACGAACCCTCCAGCCTGCTTGTCGCTCATGGTGTTTTTATCCTGTGAGTAGCCACTTGCATCGATAGTTTTCCGTAGATAGCCTTGACCATTTTGCGGGAGGGGCCAGGGCAGTTCTGCTGCCCTTCGGACTCATCTAGAGCCGTCTTCGCGGGGTTAACCTCAGCTTGGGGCGCTGACCTCGGGCTCTAACCCAGCGATTGACCATGGGCAGCAGGCCTACCACCCCCATGACCTGTTCTAAACGCTGAAGCCGAAACTGAAGCAGTCCGTAGCTCTGGCGCAGCAGGGTTGTCCCCGTCTGTCCGCGCAGAATGGCGGGAGGAATAACCGCCGGATTGAGAATATTGTGGGCATTGCGCTCCCAGTTTGCCAAAGCATCAGCCACAGTTCCCAGGGTTTTACTCAGTCGCCACAGCCGCCAGGCTACGTAAAAGCAAAACAGCGCAATAACTAGATTTAGGCCAACGGCAACCGCAATCACAACTTTCGCCCTATCCTTTGAACTTGGCTAGATCATAGCGGTATTCTGGCATAACGACACTCTGGGCTAATTTCTGGGCCAGCTACCGTAACGCCAATTGCCGCAGCTCTGTGCTGCTTCGTGGTGCCATTGGGATATTCTGCTGTTGGACACTATCGCTAAGACCTTAGACGTAGACCCCAGCCGCGGGGTAGACGAACCCTCGGGCCGCCCCCACCTGCCGCACAAAACCCTGACGGCGGCGCTAGGGGCGGCCCAAGCCAACACGCTAATCAAGCTGGCCCCTGGCACCTACAGCGCCGCCACGGGGGAAAAGTTCCCCATCACCGTACCCGATGGCGTGATGATTTCCGGGCAGGAGGCTATCCAGGGCCGGGACATCGTGATTAGTGGGGGTGGGGCCGGGCCGGGCGGTCGATCTGTTGGGCTGGTGATTCAGGGCCAGAGCCAGCTGCGGGGAGCTACGGTGCAAAACCCCCAGGGTGTCGGTATTTTAATTGACTCGGGCGCGCCCCTGGTGCGGGCCTGTCGGCTAGACCAGTGCGTCGTTGGGCTAGAGGTAGCGAGTACTGCCCAGCCCCTGATTCTTAAGACTCAGGTGGAAAGCTGCGGCGATCGCGGTCTCAGCTTCATCGATCAGGCCCGTGGCGAAGTGAGAGACTGCGTCATAGAGCGCTGCGGCACCGGCCTTGCCGTTGACCAGACTGCCGCACCGCTCATTCGCAGCAGCCAGTGCTCTAGCAACCAGGTGGGAATGCGGTTGACCGGCGCGGCTAGCCCCGTGCTGCGCCAGAGCCGGATAGTGCAAAACCAGACCTTTGGCCTCATCGTCCAGGGCACTAGCCGTCCTGACCTGGGCCAGCCCGACGATCCGGCGGGCAATATTCTGCGCTACAACCGCCAGGGCGATCTGCGCAACGAAACTCGCCAAGCCCTAGGGCTAGTGGGCAACGACGTAGTGCCCCAGGGGCTAGCCGGAACCGTCACGCTAGAGGCAAGCCAGCAGCCCGACCCCGCCGCCGTACCGCCGTCCCTGCTAGAGCTGGATATTCCGGCATCTGAAGCTCCCTCCCCCGAACCGCCTGAAGACCCCGCCGAGGAGCCTGTCCCCCCCACCGCCAGCCGCTTCGGGGATTTGGGCAACCACTGGGCCACGGCTTACATTGAGGCCTTAGCTGCTCGCGGCCTGGCTAAGGGCTACCCTGACGGCACCTACCGACCGAGCGAGGCGATCAACCGAGCCCAGTTTGCTGCCCTAGTGGCCGCCAGCTACAGCGATCTGCCACTGGTTCGCCAGGCCGCCGCCTTTGTCGATGTGCCGCCTAGTCACTGGGCCAGCCGCGCCATTGCCCAAGCCCAGCGCCAGGGGTTTCTGAGCGGCTACCCCGACCAAACCTTTCGCCCCAGCCAGGGCATAGCGCGGGTGCAGGCGATGGTCGCCGTGGCCAATGGGCTACCCTTAGGCCCCGCTCCGGCTAGCGGGCTGGGGGTCTACCGCGATCGCGCCCAAATTCCCAGCTATGCCATTAACGCTCTGGCCAGCGCCACCCAGGCCGGTTTGATCATCAACTACCCCGACCCGGCCCAGCTGCGTCCCCTAGAAACTATCACGCGGGCTGAGGTAGCCGTGCTGATCTACCAGGGGCTGCTAGCCCAGAAAAAAGCCCCTCGCCTACAGACCGCCACCGCCATGCTGCCTAGCACAACCCGAGGCTCATTCCCCGATATCCAAGCCCACTGGGCGCTGGACTTCATTCAGGGCCTGCTCAATCTGGGTCTGGTGCAGGGGGACGATACGGGCCGCTTCCACCCCGCCCAGGCTATGACTCGGGCTCAGTTTGCGGCTTTGGTCAGCCGCGCCTTTGCCCCCGCGCCCCGGCGACCGGCCCGACCCTTCCGCGACGTGCCTAACTACCACTGGGCGGCTAGAGCCATTCAGACGGCCTACCAGGGCGGGTTTTTGTCGGGCTTCCCGGACCAGACTTTTGGGCCAGAAAACCCCCTCCTGCGCGCCCAGGTATGGGTGGCGCTGACTGCCGGGCTGTCGCTGTTGCCCAACCAGACCGGCAACCTCAGCCTGCTGGATCTGTACCGCGATCGCGATACTATTCCCGTCTACGGCATGAGCGCAATCGCCAAAGCCACCCAGCTAAACCTGATCGTCAACGTGCCCGATATTGTTTATCTACACCCCAACCGCGTAGCCAGCCGCGCCGACGTGTGCGTGGCGGTCTACCAGGCCCTAGTGCTACAGCTGCGGGCGCGGCGTATCGACAATCCCTTCATTGTGCGACCCTAAGGGCAGCTGGCCTCGGCCTGGCGGGGGCTCCATCCGCACCCGTACCGTTTACCCCGCATCCTTTATAAAGGATCAGCCGATCTAGCGTTGCAATGGTTTATTCAGCTCGTCTCAAAGGTATTCAGGCCCTTCACAGGCACACCGGCTGGCTGCCCTACGGGCTGCTGGTTGGATGGCAGGGCGTGTTGCTGGTAGCCAGCAATGTGCACACCAGCCTGATGGCCCACGACGAGGGCTGGTACACCACTCTGGCGCTGGGCCTAGTCAGGTCGCAGAACTGGCTGAGCCCAACCTGGTGGGGAGAGCTAATCTACGACAAAACCTCCGGCCTGCACTGGATGATTGCCGCTGCCTTCAGCTTTGGAGTCAGCGAAACCACCGCTCGACTGCCCTCCGGCGTGGCCTGCTTAATCAGCGTGTCGCTGCTCTATGCAATCGGCTCAACACTGCTAAACCGACGCTCGGCATTTCTGGGGGCGCTGTGCCTAAGCACCGTGATCATCTGGACTCAGTACGGCCAGCTAGCCACCCAGGATATGCCGCTAGTCGCCCTGGAGCTGGCGGTGATCTGGGCACTTTTGCGCAGTGAACAGCAGCCCCAGCAAAGACTGGCCTGGGGCGTCGCGGCGGGCCTGGGTTTGGGTCTGGGGTTCTTCATTAAGGGGTTTATGGTGGCGCTGCCAACGGTCGCGCTGCTGCCCTACCTTATCGGTAGTCACAAACAGCATAAACACCTGGCCAATCCCGGCCTGTACTCAGGATTTTTGCTGGGCCTGGGCCTAGTGGGGTGCTGGTTCTTGGCCCTCTGGAACGCGCACGGCTCAAAGCCCTTCGACCAGCTCTTCGGCATCTTGGCCCTGGCAGCGTCAGCAGACTACCACGGCGTTGGCCCCTGGTACTACTTGTGGAATATTCCAGCCAATTTCTTACCC
>JBARUP010000196.1:0-8805 GCA_049645805.1 Nodosilinea sp. | reverse complement strand
CTGTAGACTCCGTACAGCCCACGAGCGCAAGAACTTCAGCCTTGGCTAGGGCTCAGGTTCTGCGTCGCCCCGGCTTTTGGTTGGCGGCTGGGGTTGCCCTGGCACTGCTAGCTCTAGGAGCACTAGTTCTGCTGCGCAATCCTAAAGGCAGGGAAGTGAGCGAACTGATGGCTCAGGCAGAAACCGCTGCCCAGATGGGGCAGAAGAATGAGGCTATGAACTATCTCGACCAGGCCTTGGCGATTGAGCCCAACAACAGCGAAGCCCTAGCGGAGCGGTCTGCACTGCTGTGGGAAAATGGCCAGCCGGAACAGGCTCTGCAGGATCTGACCGACGCGATTGAGGCCAAGCCAAAATCGGCTGTTTTGTACTATCAGCGAGGAAACTTACGCCTGCGACTAGGTGATCTGCAAGGAGCCATCGCCGACTACGGTGAAGCGCTTCAGCAGCAAGAAACCTACACAGATGCCTACGTTAATCGAGGCAATGCGCGAGCCGAACTCGGTGATGAAGCAGGTGCTGTGCAGGACTACACCGCCGCTATCAACCTAGCTAGCAGTCCGGAGAGCAAGGCCGATGCCTACTTAAATCGGTGTCTCTCTCTCTCGAATCTTGATGACCATGGAGCTGCGCTGAGCGACTGTACGGAGGCGATAAACCTGCGGCCAAACAATAGTCTTGCCTACGAAAACCGTGGCTTAGTCAAACGACGACTAGGCGACTTTCAGGGAGGGATTCAGGATTTTACGATTGCAATTCAAATCAATTCTAGCAACCCGGAGCCTTACTACAATCGTGCCCTGGCCCGGCAGGATCTAGGCGATCTTGCCGGGGCCATGAGCGATTTTGACCAGACGATCAACCTAAACTCCAGCCATCCCTTCGCCTACTACGATAGAGGGTTACTCCACGCAGAGCTGGGGAACTTAGACCTAGCGATCGCTGATTTGGAGACTGTAGCTAGCGCCTGCCTTGATGTCAGCCGAGTAGGCTGTTTTGATGACGCCCAGTACCAGCTAGAAAAGCTCCGAGCAGAGAGGGACAGCCCCTAGCCGCGCATCCCCCGACGGCCCGTGCCGCGACGGTTACGCTGTCCAGAGATTTCAGCAATCACAGTCTCGGCTAGTTCAGGGCGATCAGAGCCTAGGGTAGATAGCGTAGAAACAAACTGACTGGGCTGGGTCAATCCACCGGCGCTCCAAACACCGCTGACGGCGACAACAGCTAACGCTACAGAGAAACAATGCCACATGATGGTATTCCTAAATTGGACAATCACCTTTTCCTTGCGGCAGGGAAAAATCCAGACGTTTTTCAGTATGCAAGGCTAATGAGTTGGTAAAAAAAGCTACAGGTTCTTAAAGATTAAACCTGAATTACCTTTAAAATTTGTTACGGGGTTGACGACCGTAGTAGGTTGGGCTACCTCAGAATCTTTCCTTTTGCTGCCGCTGCCGCTTTTTTGGTTGTTGCTGCGCTTCAGTGAAGCGATCGACACCCAGTGCCTGCCTCAGTCTACAAACTGACGACCAGCAACGTGCTCCACACCCTACCCATACGATAGCTAGGAGAAATTCATGTACAACCTGAAGGTGGTGATTGTTGGAGCCGGGATCGGCGGCTTAACTACGGGTATCGCCATGCGTCAGGCAGGCTACCAGGTAGAGATTTACGATCGCGCCCAGAGGCTCCGCCCCGCTGGGGCTGGTATTTCGCTGTGGTCAAACGGAGTCAAGGTATTGAACTACCTAGGACTAGGCGACAGGCTGGCGGCCATCGGCGGCGAAATGAACGCCATGGAGTACCGAAGTCACACCGACGAAAGCCTCAGCTACGTCGATTTGCGGCCTCTGTTTGAGCAGGTGGGCCAGCGCCCCTACCCAGTGTCGCGGACCGATTTGCAGACAATGCTGCTAGACGCCTGTGGCCCAGAGCAAGTTCATCTAAGCATGAACTGTGTAGGCGTTGAGCAGGATGAACACACCGCTACGGCTATATTCGAGAATGGCGATCGCGTCAGCGGCGACCTAGTCGTGGGGGCCGACGGCATTCATTCCGCCGTGCGCTCTCATGTATTGGGGCACAGCGTGGGGCGTCGCTACGCTCAGTACGTCAACTGGAACGGTCTAGTCAAGGCTAGCTCTGAGCTATGCGAGAAGGACCTGTGGGTGCTCTACGTTGGCGACAGCAAGCGGGCCTCAATGATGCCCGTAGGGAGCGATCGCTTCTACTTCTTTTTTGGTGCCCCTATGGAAGAAGGCACCAAGGTAGACTCCACCCATATTCAGGACGAGCTAGCCGAGATCTTTCAGGGCTGGCCTGAGAAAGTGCAGAAGCTAATTCAGGCCATTGACCCAGAGCAAACCAACCGCTTAGAAATTGGCGATATTGATCCCCTCGAGCGGTTGACCAAGGGACGCATCGTTTTGCTGGGGGACTCGGCCCACGCCACAACCCCTACCCTGGGCCAGGGTGGCTGTCAGGCGATCGAAGATGCCGAAGTACTGACCCGCTACCTAGCCACCACCAATGTCAGCGTAGCCGATGCGCTCAAGCGCTACGAAGCCGCTCGTAAAGAGCGTACCGCCGACCTAGTGCTCAAGGCTCGCAAGCGTACTGGCACCATCTACGGCTACGAACCTGAAACGACCCAGCAGTGGTATAGCGACCTCAAGCAAGAGCCGCCTGAGGCCGTTAGAAATGCCTTAGCTAAGGTTATTTTGGCCGGGCCGATGGGGTAGGTTACCAGCTCCTGCCGCTTTCGCTGACCTCGTCATTATTGAGGGCAGTAGGCCAGTTTTGGTCTGCCTCCGCAATATTGCCAGCAGTGTCGGCCTGCCACTGCTTCTGCACCCCGGCGCTGTAGTTGAGGTAAAGCTTGCCATCGACAATTCGCCACGCCTCTGGATCAACTGAGGCTAAATACCCACTCTTGACCGCCCAGGCGCAGTAGCCGCCGTACTGGGGCGCGTAGGTCTCAGGGTTGGCCTCGAAAGCGGCTAGGTTTTCGGCGCTGCTGAAGCGCCAGGTCGCCCCACCCCAGTCGGTTTGGTAATCAGCCGATCCTTTGACGGCTTTGCCTGCGGTGAAGTAGGCGACCGGGTCGGCCCCACGGATAGCTAGCCCCTCGAAGGCGTAAACTGCGGGCTGCTCCCTAGCTTTGGCAGCAGCGCAGGGATTGGCAGCAGCGCAGGGATTGGCGGCAGCACAGGGATCAACGGCTTCCTGCCCAGTGTTCTGGGGGTTGACGGCGGTGGTGGTGCCACAGGCGACGGTACCCAAGGTCAGCAGGGAGGCGATCGCGATCGCCCCTAAATATTGAATTCGCATAGTAAACCTCTACTTAAGCCAGGACATAGACTCAGGCAACCGCCACAGCAAACAAGCACCCTCATTCCCCACAATGTCACCCTACTCTGAGAGCTATCTGAGAGCAGCCTAAAGAAAGCTTGAGGCTGGTTGAGACTATAGAATTGAGCTAGCTTGCTATTTGGGCTTTTGCGATGGTTACGCTCCTGACTCCTCCTAACGAAATCATTCACCTGTCGGGCATTAGCTGGCAGACCTATGAGCGGCTGCTAGATGAACTGCGCGAAGGGCAAAGCCCGGCCAAAGGCCAACGCCGCCTGCGCCTCACCTACAACCCGGGGAGTCTAGAGATCATGGCCCCATCCCCAAAGCATGAGCGCTACAAAAAACCGGCTGGCCGATTTGTAGAAACCCTGGCCGAGGAGTTAGACAAGGGTGGTTACGCGACACACCAAACGCTACCCAATTTCAGCTGAACAGGTCCATCTGTTCGGAAGGATCGTAAACGCCTGACAACTCTTTTCCTCGGCGGCGGGGTTTGCTGGCTTTAGGTACCTCCCCCCGCAGCCCGACGGCGATCGTGCTGTTGCGCTCGATTTCGCGCATCACGTCGCGGGCGCGCTGGATCACCGAAGTGGGCAGTCCGGCCAAACGTCCCGCTTCGATGCCATAGGATTTGTCGGCTCCGCCGGGCTGTACCTGGTGCAGAAAGATAATCTGGTCAGGCATTTCCTTGACCGTCACCTGGTAGTTAGCCACGTTAGGCACTAGGGCCGCCAGCTCATTCAGCTCGTGGTAGTGGGTGGCAAAAATGGTGCGGGCCTGAATATCGACGGCTAGGTGCTCAGCTACCGCCCAGGCAATGGAGAGACCGTCGAAGGTGGCGGTGCCCCGGCCTATCTCATCCAGTAGCACCAGCGATCGCGGTGTGGCGTGATTCAAAATATTCGCCGTCTCGTTCATCTCCACCATGAAGGTCGATTGGCCGCTAGCGAGGTCGTCTACAGCGCCGACGCGAGTGAAAATGCGATCGCATACCCCCAGCCTTGCCCGTTTCGCTGGCACAAAGCTACCCATTTGTGCCAGCAGCTGTATCAGCCCCACCTGGCGTAGGTAGCAGCTCTTACCGCTGGCGTTGGGGCCAGTAAGAATGATCATATCCTGGCTACTAGAGGAATCCCTGTCCTCAGGCGTTGTGCCCATGAAGGTCGAGTTGGGCACAAAGAATCCGGCAGGGAGCAGCTGCTCGACTACGGGGTGTCGGCCTTCGGTAAGGGCGATCGCCCGCGACTCATCCATCTCGGGGCAGGCATAGCCCTGAAAGATAGCCACCTCGGCCAGACCGCACAGCACGTCGGCGGCGGCGACAGCAGCGGCAGCTTTGCGAATCAGCTCCACCTGCTGGCCCACCTGCTCTCGCAGCTGGTTGAAGATCTCGTACTCCAGGGCGTTAATTTCGGCCTCAATGTTAAACACCCGCGCCTCGCGCTCCTTGAGTTCGGGGGCGATGGAGCGCTCTTCGTTGGACAGGGTTTGCTTACGGATGTAGTTGTCGGGGGCCTGGTCGGCGCGGGCTCGGGAGATGCTGATGTAGTAGCCAAAGGCTTTGTTGAAGCCAACTTTGAGGGTTGAAATGCCGGTGCGCTTGCGCTCGGCGGGCTCTAGCTCAGCGATCCACTGTTGGTCATCTAGCGCTTGCTGGCGCAGGTCGTCGAGCTGAGCATTGACGCCATCGCGGATTAGGTGGCCCTCGGTGAGGTAAAGAGGCGGAGTTTCGACTAGGTGCGATCGCAGGGTTTGCCCCAGCTGTTCTAGCTCTGGCGGTACGTACTGTAGCGCTTGCAGGTAGGGCGACTGAGCCTGATCCGCCAGCGCCGCCAGCTCCGGCAGGCGCAGGCACGAGTCGGCTAGCGCCACGAGATCTCGCGCGTTGGCGGTGCCTGAACCGGCTCGACCGGCCAGCCGCTCCAGGTCATAGATCTGCTTCAGCTTGTGCTGGAGCATCTGGCGCAGGTTGCCGTCCTGCAATAGCTCAGTGATAGTGGCCTGCCGCTGCTGAATGCCGTTTACATCCAGCAGGGGTTGCAGCAGCCAGCGCCGCAGCGTGCGACCGCCCATGGCCGTTACGGTGCGATCGAGTGCCCAGAGCAGCGAGCCATTGTAGGTGCCGTCGCGCGCCGTTTGGGTAATTTCTAGATTGCGGCGAGTCTGGTGGTCGATGACCAAATAGGCCGCTAGGGTGTAGGTGCAGAGGGGCTGAAGCGGAGCCTGGACAGTCTTCTGAGTTTCTTCGACATAGTGCAGCAGGCCACCTGCTGCTCGCACCGCTAGGGGCAGGTGGCCGCAGCCTAAACCTTCTAAGGACCGTAGCCGAAATCGCTGCTGCAGCCGCTGCCGCGCCTCGCTCTGGCTGTAGGGGCCCTGGGAACGCAGCGTGTAGCAAAACTGGCGCGGCAGGTAGTTGGGCAGTTGATCAGAGGTTTCTCCGGGCCGCAGCATTGCTCCTAGGTTGGGTGCGTCTACCGGAAACAGCACCTCAGCGGGCTGCAGCCGCAGCAGCTCCTGGCTGAGCTGGTCGGTGTCTTCGCCCTGGGTTGTAAGAAATTCTCCGGTGGAGACATCGGCGTAGGCTAGGCCCCAGTGGTGCCCGGCTACAACTACCGAAGCTAAAAAGTTGTTCTGGCTAGCGCTCAGCATACCTTCTTCGAGCACAGTGCCAGGGGTGATGACGCGAGTGACTTCGCGCTTGACCAAGCCCTGCGCCACAGCTGGATCTTCGACCTGATCGCAGATGGCGATCGCGTATCCCTTTTCAACCAGCAGCGTGCAGTAGCGATCTAGCGCGTGGTGGGGAATGCCTGAGAGCGGCACCCGACCAATCGACTTACCTGCGTCTTTGCTGGTAAGCACAATCTCCAGCTCGCGGGCGATCGCGATCGCATCCTGAAAAAAGGTTTCAAAAAAATCGCCTACCCGGTATAGCACCAGGGCATGGGGGTACTGCTCCTTCATCTCTACGTAGTGGCGCATCATCGGCGTCAGCTCGTCCCAGTTGACTGAGCGGTGGTCAGCGTAGCGCACGGTATGTTTGGCCAGCCGCTCTGGAACTGGAGGCAGGCTATCGGCAGAGGGAGACGAACCGGGCATGGATTAACTGCTACCGTTAAGCTTCATTGCACGGCCTGCGCACCCCGCGCAGGCCATGTTAATTTCGATATCGTTGCATACTTTATCGATGTTTAACAAAAGAGAGGTTGTTCCCGTGGCCCTGTCAGATAAATCAGCTCCAGCCCTGACCGAAACCCGCGAAGACTTTTCTGAGTACGTTGCCCATTTACAGCTCCACATGGCACTCCAGGCCCGTAACTTGGTGCCCTCCCTCGGCAATACCGGAGACAGCCGTCAGAATTTGCTGCACCAAACCCAGGCCGACATTGAGAAGTTTGTATCGCGCCAGGGATTCTAGAACTCAACCTCAACTGGGTTTGCCTAAACTATTTTGCTTAAACTATGTGAGTTCATCCGCTGGGGTCGTCTCGATCGCCGAAATAGACGCTTCATAGGGTTAGCCGAGGAAAGAAAGTCGCATAGCTAAGTTTCGTGGGCAATAGGTGCTTTATGGGAAGGATCTGCGCAGATAAGCTGATTCTTCGGACTGGGCAGGAGGAGAAAGACAGGCCTGGCGATCAGGATCAACCAGACCTACAGGGGTGCGTGAAGATGACTGATCACCCAGGCGCTAGGACACGCACCAAGCTTGGGTAAACTATCGCCCTCATTTCTATCTCAGGAGATTGAGGGCGATAGCTAGGGGAAAGCCCTAAGCCGTAACGTCGGTATCCAGGTTCTCGTGGCGCAGCATATCGGAATTGACCGCGCCTTTGTCGAGGTTCTCTTCGCGCAGCTTGCCGAAGTCTACTTTGTTCAAGTTTTCATCACGCAGTCGGTCAAAATCGGCAGCGCCTTTGTCGAGGTTCTCTCGGCGCAGCTGGTTGAAATCAACCCTGCCGGACTTCTCTAGATTTTCGCGGCGAATCTCGTCAATAGTAGTGGCGTCCTTGTCTAGGTTCTCCCGGCGCAGCTGGTTGAAGTCAGAGGCGGCAAAGGCAGCGGGCGCAAAGGCGGTAGCGGAAACAGCAGCGGTTAGAAGGGAAAGGGCAATGCGTTTCATAGTGGGGCTCCTTTAGGAATCAAGTGAGTGTTTGGTCATTCATCTTGAGTCCTATAGTGCCGGGGCTACCTGAGCATCCTCTGACGGCTCTCTGAGGCGACCTTAAGGGCTACCTGAGAAAGCTGAGAATAGGCTAGAGCCTAGCTGAGTCAGCGGCAGACCCGCAGCCCCCGCAGCAGCAAAAAAACCGCTGGCTCGTCTACCGGAGGTATGGAGTAATGCACAGCCTGACGTTGACCAAGCCGCTCTTAAAGAGTATTGCTCTATCCAAGCTGCGTTTATTCTGCTGCCAAAAAGGCCAGGTAGTCGCTGGTCAGCTCTTTTACTGCTGTCTCGTAGAGCTGCCGCCCGTGCTCGGGGGTGGCTAGAGCCGGGTTCGACCCCATGCGTCCATCGGGATAGTGCCGCCGAAAGTCGGCGGGGCTGTAGATGGAATGCCCTCGGGGAGCTACCTGTGGCTCTAGCGGTACCTGCTTGATGAAGTCAGGGTAGGCGTACTGAGTCAGCGCTACTTCGCTGGGAGTAGCGTGAGAGCCTTCCTGATCGCCGTAGAGTTCTTTCGCCAGACTATAAACTGACCTAGCCATAAACCAGTTGGCCGTCTTGCAGCGCACCTGCTCGGCGTTGGGCAGGTGGTCGGCGGCGAGGGCAGTGTAGGTTTCGGCAAAGGCTGCCTTGAGAGTAGCAATGTTGCCGCCGTGGCCGTTAACAAAAAAGAAGCGGGTAAAGCCGTAGCGCACTAGGGGCGTCAGGTAGTCCTGAATGACCGCAATTAGGGTGCTGGGCCGCAGGGTCATGGAACCGGGGAAGGCGGTGTGGTGCAGGGCCATGCCAACGTTGATGGTGGGGCCAACCAGGGCACTGGCGGCTTCGCCTACTCCTTTAGCAACAACTTCAGCGCAGATGGCGTCGGTGCCAATTAGCCCCGTGGGGCCGTGCTGCTCGGTCGAGCCAATGGGCAAGATAATGCCGGATGATTGGGTTAGGTAGGTTTCGACTTCGGGCCAGGTACAGAGGTGCAGCAGCATAGATCAGGGCAGTGACAGCGGGGCTTTTACTATAGCGCTCGACTCTAGGCTGCTGTTGAGATGCAGTGACAAACCTGGTTACACTAATGGTTTGGCTACGGCGCTATGAGCAGTAACGAATACCTTATGAGAGCATTGAGTTCCAGAGTCAAGATTAGCTAATATGGTTAGCTACTGGTCATCTACCCAGATTGCTAACGCGTGGTTTAGTCGGAGCGATCGCAGCATGGGGACTATGCAAACAGGCCCTTTTGGGCACCTCCGACTTGATGGGGAGAGTGCTACCCTCCACTAGCC
>JBARUP010000195.1:0-3894 GCA_049645805.1 Nodosilinea sp. | reverse complement strand
GCGTCAGGTCGGTAAGCTCACCGAGCCGCTGAACCAGGCGATCGAGCAACTGCTGCTGTCGCAAAGCCCGGTGCCCGAGTTTCCGGTCAGCGCGATCGAACCCAACAAACTGCTGATCAACACCTTTGACAAAACGCCGCAGCTTGATCCCAAAGCGTTTCGGCTGGTGGTCGATGGCGAAGTCAATCAACCGATGCAGTTCTCCCTGTCCGACCTTCAGGCCCTGCCGTCAAAAGACATGGTGATTCGCCACGTCTGCGTTGAGGGTTGGGCGGCGATTGTACAGTGGGGCGGCGTGCAGCTGCAAACCCTGGCCAAGCTCGTGCAGCCCAAGCCGAAGGCCCGCTATGTCTTTTTCACCTCCGCCGACGGCTACTACGAAAGCTGGGACATGGCCTCGTCGCTGCATCCTCAAACCCTGATGGTTTACCAAAAGAATGGTCAGCCTCTCTCGGTGGATAACGGTGCTCCGCTGCGGCTGGCTTCCCCAGTCAAGCTAGGCTACAAACAGAGCAAGTGGGTTACTCAAATCACCTTTATAAGTGAGCTTACACCCCGCCTAGGCTACTGGGAAGATCGGGGCTACGAGTGGTTTGCGGGGCTGTAGTGACCACGGCGGGAGGATAAAGGAACCGGAATCGATTGATAGACTCTAGTTTTGACGTTCTGGCTCGCGCTTTGCCCCTCAGCCATTCACACTAAAGGGATTGATTGGTCATCTGTTATGAAAGCTGTTGCCTTGACCCACTACCTGCCTATCCGTGATCCTCAAGCCCTCTTTGACACCGACTTGCCCCAGCCCAGCCCCAAGGATCGCGATCTGCTAGTGCGGGTCGAAGCGGTATCAGTTAACCCTGTCGACGCTAAGGTACGCGCCCCCAAAGATACGGTCGAAGATACGCCCAAAGTGCTGGGCTACGATGCCGCAGGCACGGTCGAAGCGGTGGGCAATGCGGTGACGCGCTTTCAGCCCGGAGATGCGGTCTACTACGCCGGAGACATCACTCGCCCTGGCTCCAACGCTGAGTTCCAGCTGGTAGATGAGCGTATCGTGGGGAAAATGCCTGCCGTGTCGTTTGCTGAAGCGGCGGCCCTGCCTCTGACCACCATCACCGCTTGGGAAGCGTTATTTACTCGCCTAAGCATTCACCGAGGCGGAGGTAGCCGAGGCCAGTCAGTCTTAATTATCGGCGGAGCAGGGGGCGTTGGTTCTATCGCTATTCAGCTCGCCAAACTAGCAGGACTGGTGGTAATTGCCACGGCATCGCGCCCCCAGTCTCAGGCCTGGGTGCGAGAGCTGGGAGCCGACCATGTGGTGGACTACAGCGACGCTCTGATTGAAGAAATGGCCCAGCTCGGCCACCGTGAGGTCGACTTTATCGCCAACTTCAACAACACCGACGCCTACTGGGGCGTTATGGCCGAGCTGATTTGCCCCCAGGGCAGGATTGTCGGCATCGTCGGCAACAAAGATCCCTTAGACCTAGACCTGCTTAAGAACAAAAGCGCCACCTTTGCCTGGGAGTTTATGTTTACCCGCTCTATGTACCAGACCGCCGACATGGCCGAGCAGGGCCATCTGCTCGACGAGGTAGCAGCGCTGGTGGATGCGGGCAGCCTGCGCACAACTCTAGGGCAAACTCTGTTGCCCATCAACGCCGCCAACCTGCGTCAGGCCCATGCGCAAATTGAGTCGGGACGGACAATTGGCAAGCTGGTGCTGGTGGGGTGGGGGTAGGGAGCGGACAAGTAGGAAAGCCCTTGGCAAGGAAAAAGGGTGCGCGGGTCAGTTTCTAAGGGAATGCTTAGCTTATTGAGCAGTGCGTCAGGCGAATGATCTTTTTAGTGTTTACGGCCACCATTCTGGGCATTTTTTGGCTTTGGGCGCGGGGCGAGACCCTAAAGAGACAGGGCATTTCTCGCCGGGGTGCAGCAGCGGTAAGTGCCCGGCGACAGGGGGCTCAGAGCAGGGGCAGAAAATCAGTCGCGGCTCCGGCTGTTGTCAACAGTGCGGTTAATAAGATCACGGCCTACACCCACAATCAGGACGTGTCGGCTCGGCTGCTGCGGGCAGCTCAGCTCGCTAACCGAGGGCGATCGCTAGACTGGTGCGTTGAGAAAATTATTCACGACCTCGTAAGAGATAGACGCTAGCTGCCTCGCTAGTGCTAAGCTCCCGTCCAAGAGTGTTCCCGCCGTCGCCCTTGAAGTCTTTCGGCTAGTGCGGCAAGGCGATCGCTGGTTCACTGCACCGTGACGCGACCGTCGGCTTCGATGGTGATGCTGCGATCGCTCGGTTCACTGGGGGCGTTATATACCTCAACCCGCAGGGTATTTAAGGCAGGTCGATTCAGACGCGCCCGTACAGGTAAGCGTTCCTGCGACCAAAAAAAGACTGAGGGGCCGGGCTGCGCCATCCAGCCCACCTGCATCTCAATGGTGCTGCCCGTGTAGAGCAGGCGAGGACCAAGCAGAGGCGGCTGCTCTAGGCTGAGGGGGCGATTGCCCATGTTAACAACCTGCACGGTGATGCGATCGCCCGGCGTAAACTGAATCTGCCCCGACTCACAGTTAGCGGTGCAGGGAGCCGCCAGGGCGGCGGGTACGCTCAGCAGCCAGGCCGTCAGGCCAATCAAACATCCAATCGGCAAAAGCTTTTTCACAGTAACGATCCTTACGCTGCGGAACAGATCTTTTGTAGCCGCTGCTGGGGTGCCCTGGGGCGTGTCTACACATCTTGTAGGAATGTGGTGGGCCTAAACATGACATTGTGCTAGGGTTTCACTCCGCCTTTAAGCGCCAGTTTACCGACTTTGCTAGGGCCAGCGTCAGTCCATTCGAGCGATGTCCTAGTCAAGTACGCAAACTCGGCGTGCTCGACCTGTCTCGATTTGGGCCAACCCTTAAAATCTTCGGGCCGATCGCACTTAAACCCCCTTCCCACAACCCGCTATCCTAGATAGTGTGCTGCCACTCGGTGAGAATTTCATGGATACCAAGGCCTTTAAGCGCTCCCTAAACCACTCCGAAAACTACTTTCGCCAGGGGTTTGGCCACGGAGAAGATGTCGCTGGACAAATGCAGACCGAGTACAACAGCGGGCTGATTCAGGATATTCGCGATCGCAGCTACACTCTTACGCGGGGCGATGTCACCATCAAGCTGGCCCAGTCTTTTGGCTTTTGCTGGGGGGTGGAGCGGGCGGTGGCCATGGCCTACGAAACGCGGCAGCACTTCCCCAACGATCGCATTTGGATTACCAACGAAATCATCCACAACCCCAGCGTCAATCAGCGCCTCAGGGAAATGGCGGTGGAGTTTATTGAAGTGGTGAATGGAGAGAAGGATTTCTCGGTTGTGGGGCAGGGAGACGTAGTAATTCTGCCTGCTTTTGGGGCTAGCGTTCAGGAAATGCAGCTGCTCAACGACAAGGGCTGCACCATTGTTGATACCACCTGCCCCTGGGTCTCTAAGGTGTGGAACACGGTGGAAAAGCACAAGAAAAGAGACCACACCTCGATCATTCATGGTAAGTACAACCATGAGGAAACCGTCGCCACCAGCTCCTTTGCGGGCAAGTACCTAGTGGTGCTGAACTTAGATCAGGCTCAGTACGTGGCCGACTACATTCTAAACGGCGGCGACAGTAGCGAGTTTATGGCCCAGTTTGGCAACGCCTGCTCTGCTGGGTTTGACCCCGACACCGACTTAGACCGGGTAGGAATTGCCAACCAAACCACTATGCTCAAGGGTGAAACTGAGCAAATCGGCAAACTCTTCGAGCACACCATGCTAAAAAAGCACGGTCCCCAGGCCCTCAACGACCACTTCCTCAGCTTTAATACCATCTGCGATGCTACCCAGGAGCGTCAGGATGCCATGTTTGAGCTAGTG
>JBARUP010000194.1:0-26136 GCA_049645805.1 Nodosilinea sp. | reverse complement strand
GGGTTACGCTACCGCTAACCCGTCCTACATTTGAATTAGCCCAGCTACTTAGCGATCGCACGATATCAGTAATGGTATCGCAGTTGAGCGATGAGAATTGAGTCGTCAACCTTATAGACGATGCGGTGTTCGCCGGTAGTACGCCTTGACCAGTATCCAGACAGACCATGTTTGAGTGGTTCTGGCTTGCCGATGCCCTCAAAGGGTTGGCGCTGAATATCTTTGATCAGAGTGTTGATGCGACTGAGGACTTTACGATCGCTTTTTTGCCAATAGAGATAATCTTCCCAGGCGTTGGCGGAGAAAATCAGCCTCACTTCAGTAGCTCCCGATCTTGCCCATCGCCAGACTCGAGTTCAACCACAGATTCGAGCAGTCGCTTGGCATTTTTGGGACTGCGGAGTAAATAGGTGGTTTCTTCTAGTGCTTGGTAGTCTTCCAAAGACAGAATGACTACGGGCCGAGCATTGCTGCGGATGATAGTGACCGGGGCATGGTCGTCGCAGACCTGCTCCATCGTTTTGGCTAAATTGCTTCGCAGAGCAGTGTAGGTGATGGTATCTATCGTTTTTCCACCTTAAAACGTACATGTACCACTAGTTGTACGTCGGCTTCCTTGCCTATACCACCCGATTCTCGTCTACGCAGCGGGCGTACCAGTGGAAGCTAGCCTTGGGAATGCGCTGCTGGGTGGCGTAGTCGATATAGGTAATGCCGAAGCGGCGATCGTAGCCATAGGCCCACTCAAAGTTATCCAGAAAGCTCCAGAGAAAATAGCCCATCAGCGGGTAGCCTTCCTGCACGGCACGATGGGCGGCGCGAAGATACTGTTGCAGATACTGAATGCGGTCAAGATCCAGCACCTCATCTTCGGGAGTGAGATAGTCTTGGGCGGCGCAGCCGTTCTCGCTGATAAACACCCGCAGCTCAGGACGGTGGAGGGTATCGCTGATGTGGCGCACGCCCCAGTAAAGGCTGTCGGGCAGCACGTGCAGCCAGGGCATATGCATGCGCGGGTAGCCCTGGGGAAAAGGCAGGATCTCGAAGCCTCGATCGCTGTTGGCAGCTCGCACGTATACCCCGGTGTAGACGTTAAAGCCCAGCGAATCTAGGGGCTGATGAATGGTAGCTAGGTCTTCAGGCTGTATGTCGGGGGCGTTCTCGGCTAGGTCGTTCAGTAGCTGAGAACTATATTCGCCCGTGAGCGCCGGGTAGAGAATGCCGCCGTTGGTGCCTGCTAGCGGAAAGGCGGCCTGAGCCGCAGCAATGTCTGCTGGGGTATCTGTCAGCGGTACGGTGGCTAGGTAATTATCAACTAGCGAAACCTGACAGGGCTGGGGCGAGTAGGCTCGAATGGCCTGACAACCCAGACCGTGGGCCAGCAGAGCGTGGTGGGAGGTTTGCCACACTTCTTTTAGGGTTTTAACGACGGTGCCGGGGGCCATTTCGGGCACGTGACCAACACCGTAGCCCAGGTGGGTAAAACAGAAAATTTCGTTGAGGGTGATCCAGTGGGTAACGCGATCGCCCAGCGCCTTCACCACTACCGCCGCATAGTCGGCGAAATCCTGGGCCATCTGCCGACTGCGCCACGAGCCGTACTCGTCTTCTAGTGCCTGAGGGCTATCCCAGTGAAACAGCGTGATGTGGGGGGTAATGCCAAACTCCAGTAGGGTATCGACCAGCTCGCTGTAGAAGCCTAGCCCGGCCTGGTTCAGCGTTCCCCTTCCCTGAAGAATAATGCGGGGCCAGGAAACACTAAAGCGGTAGTGGCGCACGCCCAGCTCGGCCATTAGGGCAACGTCATCGCGGTAGCGATGCAGGTAGTCGCAGGCGATCGCCCCCGTGTCGCCATTCAGCACTCGCCCTGGGCTTTGGCTAAAGACATCCCACACGCTGGGGCCACGGGCACCGGCAGCCCCCTCGATCTGGTACGACGAGGTGGCGACCCCCCACTGAAACCCCGGCGGAAATGCGTAGACCATAGCCCTGTCCTCAGAGTTCTTTAGTCATGAAAGCGCTGTTGGGGTCACTGGTGTAGCCAGCGAAAGGTCCGCAGTAGTCAAATCCGTAGCGGGCGTACAGGGCGCGAGCTGGTTCAAAGGCGGGGAAAGCCCCGGTTTCTAAATACAGCCGGGTGTAGGCCCGCTGGCAGGCCGCAGCAATAATATGCTCCAGAATACAAGAGGCAACGCCTTTGCGGCGGTGAACAGCAGGTGTACGCATCGACTTAATCTCGCCGCTGGTGGCATCGAGTTCCTTCAGCGCGCCGCAGCCTAGCAAAACGTCGCTTTCCCAAGCCGTCCAGAAGGTAACTTCGGGGGCTCGAAGCTTCTCTAGATCCAGCGCGTGGACGCTGCCGGGCGGCGTAATCTCGTACATGTTCTCGAGATGTTCGCGCAGCAGGGCCATAATTGGCTGCCCCGATAGGTCATCTTCACGGATTTCCATAGCGATCGCTTCTTTGGTCTACGCCAGCATAGTAATTGTCTGATATCAAATCCTGACTGAATACCCCCGATTCGTAGAGGCGTAGCATGCTACGCCCCTACTGCTCGAAAAAAATGCCCCTTCAAGACTTCGCTCGAGGAACGTCTCCAAACCGCCGCCACTGAGCAGGCGGCGGCATCAAAAACTCGTAGGCCCCCGCTGCCTGACCGGAGGCAGCCGTCAGCACAATATCGAAGGAGAGCGACAGGCGCATATCATCGGTGTGGTTGGGCGTTACTCCGTGGCGCTGCCTGGCGGGGAAGACGATCAGCCGTCCCTCGGTGGGCAAATACAGGGCCTGATCCTGATTTAGATAGTTCCAATCGGCGATGATATCGGTGTTCTCGCTGCCCAGGCCGGGGCTAACCTCGTTGGGGCGAGCGTCATCAAAAAAGGTGAGGCAGCCTGCCTCGTCAGAGCCTGACTCCGGTACGGCGACGTAGTATACGGCGCTGACGTGGGCCGTATTGTGGCCGTGGGCACCGACCTCCTGCTGTGGGCGGGACACCACCGGCCAGGCCCGCTGAATGTAGAGCGAAATTTGGCTCAGGTCGAGTCCTAGCTCTTTGAGATAGACCACTACGTGGGTTTCGACCTGGCCCACTACCCAGCTAAAGCGAGGATCGGTGTGGATTTTTTCAACGCCGTGTAGGTCTCCTGTCCAGGCCATTTCAGGAAAGTTGCGTGGCTCGCTACCCTGGGCTTCGAGGTCGAGGATAGTGGCGGCCAGGGCGGCTTTGTGCTGAGCGGCCTCGGGCAAGTCAGCGTAGTAAACGGCAAGGGGAAACCAGGTATCAATGGGCATAGATGAGGGGTTGGCGAGGATGCAGGCAAGGCCGTACTGTTAAGTCTTGATACGGTCTAGGTGTGGATACGGCTCGACCGACTTAGGACATTGCTCAGCTTATAGGGTAGACGAGGTCAGCGATGGAGTGGATAACAACTCGACCCATTGCCCACCGGGGGCTGCACCGGGGCACAGCGGTACCGGAAAATTCTTTAGCAGCCTTTGAGGCCGCGATCGCAGCCAACCACCCCATCGAGCTAGACGTGCAGCTGATGGCCGACGGTCACCTAGCGGTGTTTCACGATCGCGACCTGAAGCGGCTCACGGGCAAGAAAGGCCGCATTGTCGACCAGACCCTAGCTACCCTCAAACAATTCCGCCTCTACGACACCAACCAGGGTATTGCCTCGCTGGCTGAAGTTCTGACCTGTGTCGATGGGCGAGTGCCGGTGCTAATTGAAATTAAAAACGAAAAAAAGGTTGGCCCCCCCGAACAGACCATTGTGAAAACCCTGGCGGGCTATCGGGGTGAGTTTGCCGTGCAGTCGTTCAACCCGCGATCGCTTCAGTGGTTTAAGCACCACGCTCCCGACATTGTTCGAGGCCAGCTGGCCAGCAAGCCCCAGAAATTTCTCCGCAGCAACCTGCTGCTGACCTGGATCAGCTGCCCTCACTTTATTGCCTACAACGTCAAGGCGCTGCCCACGCTGCCCACTATTCTGGCCCGCCGCCGCTTCAACCTGCCCCTGCTGGCCTGGACGGTGCGGAGCCAGTCGGACTGCGATCGCGCCCTTCAGCACGCCGACAACTACATCTTCGACTCTTTTTAGCCGGGGCGGAAGGGCAATCGTCCGAACCAGGGGTGTTTGTAGACGCTGCCTTCGGCTTGCGGCCCTTCTCAGTGAAGGTTAAGCCCCCTCTCATGCTCACCCTGGGGCAGATTAGATAGATTATCGAAACACGCAACGGTGTTACGGTATGCCCTTGTCTATTGAAAGTTTGTGGGCTGTAACCAAACTTCAGGTACAGCTAGCCCAGTGGCTAACGGGCCATCCCCAGGGGCGATCGCCGCACCGCGCTTTGCGCGCGCGCGTCATGCCCGAGCGCGCCACGCCTGAGCGCGACAGCAGCCCTGCCGCTAGGTCTACCACAGACCCGCACCAGGCCGCAGTTTCTATTGTGATTCCTGCCCTCAATGAGGCAGGCAACCTGGCTCAGGTGCTGAAGTCGCTTCAGACGACTAGCCGCGTGGAGGTGATCGTTGTAGACGGCGGTAGTTTCGACGCTACCTCTGAGATCGCCTTGAGGTGGGCTACTAAGGTAGTCACCTCAAGGCCGGGGCGATCGCACCAGATGAACCAGGGGGCGGCCCTAGCCACCAGCCCAGTGCTGCTGTTTTTGCATGCCGATACTCGCCTGCCCCAGGGATTTGAACAGATTGTTCACCGCACCCTAGCTCAGCCTGGCGTCGTGGCCGGAGCGTTTAAGCTGGCCATCGATAGCCCTAGACCGGCTCTGCGCTGGGTAGAGTGGGGGGTAAACGTGCGATCGCACCGCCTCCAGATGCCCTATGGTGACCAGGGCATTTTTCTAAGGGCAGAGACCTTTCACGCCCTAGGCGGTTTTCCTGAGCTGCCAATGATGGAAGACTTTGAGCTGATGCGACGGCTGAAAAATCAGGGAAAAGTGGCGATCGCGGCGGCGGCGGTAACAACCAGCGATCGCCGCTGGCGCACCCTCGGCATCTGGCGCACCACCCTGGCTAATCAGGCGATGGTGGTTGGCTACCTGCTCGGCGTCAGCCCCGACAAGCTCGC
Organism: Nodosilinea sp.; assembly: GCA_049645805.1. Classification (GTDB taxonomy): domain Bacteria; phylum Cyanobacteriota; class Cyanobacteriia; order Phormidesmidales; family Phormidesmidaceae; genus Nodosilinea. Next base: position 21,042 of record JBARUP010000194.1, on the reverse strand, counting down.
CCGCTGGTACAGAAACCTCGGAAAGCTGCGCTGAAGCCATCTGCTGCTGGCTCGCTGACGCTTAGTCTTTAGCTTTCAGCAGGCCGATCGATCGCGATAGCCTGGCCTGGGTTTGAGTCATGACGGGGCCACGCAGCCGCAGCTGCCCGAAGACTACACAGAGCAGGCCCAGCGTCAGATTGGCCCCGGCCACAGCCCCGACGGCCTGAAGCAGCGTCAACCCCCGCGATTGGGCAAACACAATGCCAGCGACCTGGGCAAGTACGGCGGCTGTTGTAATCAAGCCGATGCCAATACCCACCATCACAACGCCGCTGATCAACCGTCGGCTTTCATAACTAGCTTCCTGAACGGCCATATCCAGGTGCGTGTCGACCAGCACTGTTCCCAGCCGCATTACCCGACGCACGTAGTCTTCGATTTGATCCCAGGTAGACGTAGAACTAGTCACGCTTGCCTCCTACGAACAGGCCTAAAACAAACCCTAGCCCTAGAGCGACCAAGAGACTAGTGCCGAGGTTGCTGCGGGCTCTTTTCTCCAGCTCGGGCAGCATTTCGGCCTTGAGTTCGGCGATCAGGCGCTCAGTACGCCCCTCTAAATCATTGAGCAGTTGGTCAACGGTGGAGGGCACTGTCTCTTCTAAAATGTTGCTGACAGCTGACGGTATAGTCTCCTCTAGAAACGTACTGACCGTAGAGGGCACCCCGTCCTCTAGGAGCGCATCAACAATACCTCCTCCACCGTCTGGCTGGGGAGATACCTCTGGAGGTGCCTCTGGTGATATTTCTGGGGATGCTTCCTCGGCCCGGTCGGCCTCAATCAGCGTAGCAAGCTCGTCAAGGTGGCGACGGGTAAGGGTCTGAGTCTGGTCAGTTTCGTCGCTGATGTAGGCCACAGCTAGATCCAAGTCACCTTCGGTCGCGACCAAATTTTCTTCAATCAGCTGAGGCCACTCCGACAGAATCAGCGGTACCATCGCCTTGAAGTGGTTCTCAAATGCCGCTTGGGCGGGGGTAATTGTGAGGTTTTTGGCCATTGCTCAAGGCAGTTCCCGTAGGGGTGGACGAATGTGGGACGGGTCTGTGGGTATCGGGGCAGGATTTAGCCGACTCGTCGCCTGCGGCCCCGACGTCGAAGGACTAGGTACACCAGCACCCCTACCACTATCAGTACCAAAATTGGCACCGAGATTGCCAGTATCGAAAGGATGGTTGAGCTGGCTAGCTCTGTGATAGAAACCGCGATATTGCCCACCGGGCCACCCGCCGCAGTGGAGGCTAGACGGGCCAGTCCGGTAAATGCCTGGGTGCTGCTGGCCACCCCGCCGCCCGCAATCAGCGCTAGACTCCACTGCAGAAAGGGGTTGATGTCACCACCCGTGACGGCAGCGGTGAGCACTGTACCGGCGACTGCCGCTGCAGGCAGCTCCACCGCGTCCATCAGGTTATCAACCACGGGCACGAAGTAGATCAGTACTTCCAGCGCCGTTGCGGCTGCCAAGGCCAGAATGGCGGGGGTCGTTTCCATCCAGGCCATGCTTGGGGACAGGGTTAAATACCCCTGCTGGGCAGAAATACCGGCAATTAAAAAAGGTACCAGAATCCTAAATCCAGCAGCGGCGCTGAGGCCAACGCCGATAGCAACGTGCAGCAGTACATCCATAGCTCCCTCTACTCGTCGGCACTGGAAACAAGAGGTTCCGGGTCTTGACCAAGGGAAAATACCTGACCGTCAATGAGTAGACGGGTGATGCCCTTCGCCTGCAGGTAGGGACTGGTGGTTTGCAGCAGAGTACCGTCGGGCACCTTGACCACTCGCTGGTTTCGACGCGAAAAGCGGCGAGCTACGTTGTGATTTTCAAACACGGGCAGGGTGCGCGAGTCGCCTTCGGCCTCAGGAATTTGTCCTAGGTCGGCAAAGGTGCGCAGAGGCAGCACCACCAGCTCGGAAGACGTGCGTTCAACGACTACGTAGCATAGGGGCGGTAGCGCGTCGGCGGTGAGCGGCGCAATTTCTAAGGGAGCCAGGTGGGAAGCATCGGTTCCCTCGCCTGAGTTTTCCGAAGGCAAATCGCTGCCTTCCCAAGCGTCGTCGTCGCCTTCATCCTCGTCGTCGTCGTAATCATCGCCCAGCATGGTGTCGTCCCAGTCATCGTCAAGACTAGAGGCGTCAGAGGCATCAGAGGCATCATCCTCGTCGCCAGAGGTTGAAGACGCTGATGCGGCCGATTGGGCTGATTTCAGCACGGGACGAGCGGGCTTGTCTGGCACCGGGTCAGGAATCGTTAGCTGAGTAGCAGAAGCATCCTCAGCGATCGTCTCGGGAGCGGGCTCGGCAGCTTTGACAGAGACTTCATCGGGTTTCGATCGCCGCTTCCGAGTGGGCTTAGAGGGTGGTAAAGATGTCTCCTCAGCCGTTAGTACTTCTTTTGGCAGTTCTCGTTCTGAGTCAGCGACTGACTCAACGGCCGGGGCAATCTCAGGTTCAGGAGCGGCGGCTTCTTTGCGGCGAGGCATGGCCTGAGCCGGGGCTTCATCCTGAGGCAGAGCAGGGGGCATCACTATTTTGTCGATGCTGCTGCGCTTTCGCTGAATGAGAACCTTGTACTCATCCTTGGGCAAGCTAGCCTTGAGCAGGCGGCTGATGGTGCTGTTGCTGACTCCGTAACGCTCCGCTAGTGTCGAGGTTGTTTCTTGGGGCTGGCGGTACAGGCTCAAGATAGATGTCTTGTCAGCCTCAGTCAGCTTTTTGGGTGCCATGCCGTAGGTTCCGTAACAATGCCATCTAATATCTTAAGGCTAATATCCCTACAGGGCTTTCCCAGCACTTAACCGCGCCGTCGCCGATTGCTGCGCCGAGAATGGAGCGAAACCGCGTGTTCAACTACAGCTCCTAGACCAAAAAACACGGCTGAAAACGTCCAAAAGACTTCCCACAAGCTGCCTTCTACGTAGGTGTCCGTATTGACGGCGTAGGCAAAGAACATATCGGCAATGTAGAGACAAAAGGCCGCGATCGCAATTAGCTTCCACGACTGAGAGTAGCGACCGCCCCAGAAGGCTACCAGCAGCGTGCCGGCAATAATTAGCAAGACAATATCGCCAATTAGATACATCAGGCCCACCCCGTCGGCTAGAGGCTCGAGCCTGCCATCAAGCTGCAGCACCCAGCCCGGAGCCGGTGGTATCTCCACGGTCTCTGCGGCGTCGTCGGGAGTAGCGTCAGGTGCCGCATCGGGCGCGTCGAGGGAGTCCGCAGGTGGGGTCTCGGCCTGAGCAAAATAGGCTGGGGCAGGCAGGACGCTTGGCACCACCGCCGCCTCCGCCGCCGCCAGGTTGACAAAGACCGCCAGCAAAACGCCTCCCAGCCCGATGCCGATCACTATGAGCCACTGAGGCAATTCCAGGTTGAGGCGTCTGGGCAGTACCGCCTTAAACATGCCAGCGGCCAGAAAGACATAGCTCAAAATGTAGAAGAAGTCACCCAGAGAAACCGCCGGGTCGAGCCCCCAAACGTTGCCCCAAATAAAGAACATCACGTTGCCAAGCACGTAGAACATCAGTCCCAGACCAATCCAGAACCAGACGTTGCGTCCGCTGGCAATTTGAGAACTGCGCCAGTTGCGAAAGCAGAGCAGCGCGGCCAGAAAAAAGGCCCCTGTCTCGAACAGGTTAATGCCTAGCAAAAACCAGGTGGGCTGGGTACCATCTTCCCCTGGAGCCGTAAATAACAAAAAAAATAAGAGCGTAACAACGCCCCAGGCAACGCATGCCCCCACCAGCAGCGGAGTAGATAAGGAGCCGGTAGCGGGCGGGGTTGATGACTTGCTCAAGGGTTCACTCCTAAGGAACTCAACGGCATCGGGGCCGACTCGAAAAACGCGACGCCCCCTTGATGGTCGGCCGTTGACCATCGCCACGATCGCGCGGCCTCAATGGGGAGCCCAGCACAACGACTGAATTGTACCGACTCCCTACGCCCGTGGGCAGTAGGCTCCTAAGAATAGGTCTAATTGGCCACACAGAGCAATAATTCTTAAACTCCGGCACTGGCGATCTGTTTGTTACACCCATGTTTTGCCTGTCGGAGACTGCTGTAGCCACCGCCGAAACAGAGCCTGCTCATTAGCGGTGAGATCCTCGATCGCCTCTAGGGCGCGCTCGGTAAAGTTAGCGTTGCCAAAATAGTCTTTGCCAACGCGATGGGTCTCTTCTAGCAGCCGTTGCAGATGATGATCTTGCCACGGGGGCAGGTGAGGCATAGCTAGCGGGTCTACCGTCAATAGGTGTTTTACCGCATCGGGGTTCATCGCCTGGGGAAATTTCCAGTCTACAAAGACCTTGCTAACATCTCCTTCAAACTGACGGGCCTGCTTTGCTCCTAGCAGATCTTCCACATCCATGTACAACACCTGCAGCATGAGTAGACAAGCTTTAATGTAGGTCTCCTCAGCGGGGGGAGTCCCCGTATCGCCGCTGGCGTCGTTGTCAAACTGGTCAAGGCGAATTTTTCCCCAGATGCTGAAGCGCTCTGGTTCTTCTAGCAGTACGCAAGCTTTGCCTCGGTTGTCGGTAAGGTCGCGCCACAGCGCCCTAGCATCTTCTTCTTGGGCAGCGGTAAACACGCTCAGCAGCCGAAAGGTTTGCCCCTGGTAAGACAAAACCGGAATCTGTTGATCTTTCTGCGGATGGTGCATCGTCTTGATGTCAACATCCTGCCGCTTAAGGATAAACATGTTATGGCCTGCTGACTCCTAACTGAGGTGAGTACCTGCAGTAGGCGGCGGCTGCAACGGTAAACCGCACCCTTATTACTGCGTCACTGGGATGGGATTAAAGTCCTGTAAACCCTCGCAAACTGTACAGACTGTTCTTAATCTCAGCCAGGCTTGGGCGCGGGTTATGCCTGTTAAAAATCTACCAATCCCGAGCTAGACCTGGTTAAGAGACTTATTTTAGCGGCCCTCGCTACCCTGGCACAGCTTTCTGCCGCTGTTTTTCAACATTCTATTTGTCTCAGTCTGTCCTGAGCGCAGCCGACACCCTCTAAAATAGATTGGTTATGTGTTGGGGCCATTAGCTCAGCGGATAGAGCAACCGCCTTCTAAGCGGTCGGTCGCTGGTTCGATCCCAGCATGGCCCGTTGATTACCGATTGAGGGTTACGTTCGCCAGCCTGGCTCGGCCGTGGCCGCTGGAAGGACTACAGTTTGCTGTAAAGTTTGCGTTTAGCTGAGCCGCCTGGCCCTGGGCAGCAGCAGGGCGGAAACGCTACTCTGGCTATAGACCCAGGCCAGCCTGGGCAAACCATTCTACGCAGCTCTTTGCAACCACCTTGGACGACGCAGACTTGCAGGCTAAACTCAAAAAGCTAGAGGCAGACCTCAGCCCCTCAGCGCCACCCGCCCCTCGACGTTTTAGTAGGAAACCAGCTCGGAGGTCACACTGGGGTCAACAGCTCAGAGCGAATGCGCTTTTGCCTATCTATATTTTAGCGATTCCCTGGACTCAAGAAATCATCGACCAGGTCGTGTTTAATGGCCGCTGGAACTTACCTCTGCACCCCCGCAGCTGGGCGGGCATTCCAGGAATTTTTCTATCTCCGTTTTCTCACTCTGGCTTTGCCCACCTGGCCGGCAACACAGTTGGTTTTCTGATCTTTAGCTGGCTAATTTTGGCTAAAAGTCGCCGTGACTACTGGGTCACGCTGCTGGTGGGCTGGCTGGGGGGCGGGGTTACCGCCTGGCTGCTTGGCCCTAGCAGTGTTCACGGGCTCAGCGGCGTGGTCTATACCCTATTTGGCTATCTACTGTGTATTGGCTGGCTAGAGCGCCGGGTCGTGCCTCTGCTGATTTCAGTGTTCGTGTTGATTAACTACAGCACCTTCATTTTTGGAATTTTCCCCACCCAGCCGATGGTGGCCTGGTGGGGACACCTGTTTGGCTTGCTGCTGGGTATCATGGCGGCCTACGGGGTCTACCAGAAGCCAGATCGGACCGGGTGACTGGTTAGGGCCGCGTCGTTGCCTAGGCCGATGGGATTGTCAGCCTGGCGCAGCACGCGGTCGCGATCGCCCTATGGCGTCAAGAGTAGCAGAGCGCTCTATGGCCGAAGGCTGCAACATTTGTTTACATTAGAGCAATGGGACGGTAGTTCTAGCCCGTGGTGGCGATCGCGCTGTCCAGCGCCCAGCACTCTACATGGAGAACAACCGTTTTGACTATCTTCTCAACGTTTAGTCCCTCGGTGCGCGCTAATTTAATGGTGCTATTTGCCGCAGGGCTGTGCTTTTGGGCCGGACTGGCGGGGCTGCTGCCAACGCTGCCGCTGTTTATTGCCACCTTGGGCGGTAGCGGTCAGCAAATCGGCATTGTGATGGCGTCCTTTGCCGTTGGTTTACTGGTGGCGCGACCCTACCTGGCGCGGCTGGCCGACGAACGAGGTCGCAAGGTAGTGCTGCTGGTCGGGCTGAGCGCGATCGCAATTGCGCCTTTTGGCTATCTGCTAATGCTGTTTGTGCCCCGCGTGATTGTGCCGGTTGCGATCGCGGGGTACATCTTTAGTCTTGATAGCTCAATTCTCTTGATGATGGCTATTCGTGCCTTCCACGGGCTGAGTATTGCCGCCTTTGTAGTCGCTTATAGCGCCCTGGTGCTTGATTTGGCACCTCCGGCCAACCGAGGTGAGCTGCTAGGCTACATGACCTTAGTTAATCCCATCGGCCTTGCCCTTGGGCCTGCCCTGGGGGGCTTTTTGTACGAGGCTAGGGGGTTCACTACGGCTTTTCTGGCCATGGGGCTGCTGGGAATCGTGGGCCTGGTGCTGGTGGCGCGCCTGCACGAGCCGTACCGACCTAGCAGTGATTCTGACGCCAGCTCCAAGGAATTTTGGGGCCAGCTGTGGAGCGGACGGGTGCGCACTCCGGCGATCATCTTGCTGCTGGTGGGGCTGGCCTTTGGCACCCTCAGCACCTTTGTCCCCCTGTACGTGCAGGAAACGGGCCTGGCTCTGAACGTAGGGCTAATTTACACGGCCTCGGCCTTAGCTAGCTTTATGTCGCGACTGGTGGCGGGCCGGGCTTCCGATCGCTACGGACGGGGTCGATTTATCACCGCTAGTCTGCTGATCTACAGCCTGGCCATGGGCATGTTTTGGCTGGCCCGCAGCGTGCCTATGTTCTTGCTAGCGGGGCTGGTGCAGGGCTTTGCGGGCGGCACCCTAATTCCTATGATTGCGGCGCTGATGGGCGATCGCTCAACCGCCAGCGATCGCGGCCGCACCTTTGGCCTAGCCATGGTGGGGTTTGATATCGGCATTGCCCTGGCTGGCCCTATCTTTGGCACCATTGCCGATCAGCTGGGCTATCGGGGCATCTTTGGCCTCTCTGGGGTAATGACCCTGGTCGGGCTGGTAATTTTTGCGATCGCCAACAGCAAAGATCTGTCCCACTCCCTGCGGTTTGCTCTGGGGCATGGCCAGGATGTCTACGCCATTGACCTCCCTCAAGCGACAAAATCCCGTAAGTAAAAAATCCCACTAACCGAAAGCCTGGTTAGTGGGATTTTGAAGAACGGGCGTGGAGGGATTCGAACCCCCGACCCCGTGGTCCGTAGCCACGTGCTCTATCCACTGAGCCACACGCCCCTGTTCAGGCTCTCTATACTAGCATGATCGTTTGCTGGTTTTGTAACCATGACCGATAATCCTTCAGGGAAGAATGCTTCAGGGGCCGCGCTGACTCATCTTGATGACCAGGGCCAGGCCCACATGGTGGATGTTGCGGCTAAGCCCCAGACCGTGCGGCAGGCCAGGGCCGAGGCAGTTGTAGTCATGCAGGCTGAAACCCTAGCCACCATTGAGGCCGGTAATGCCCCCAAAGGCGATGTGCTAGGCACCGCCCGCATTGCTGGCATTATGGCCGCTAAGCAAACCGCCCAGCTTATCCCCCTGTGTCACCCCCTGCCGATTCAAAAGGTGGAGGTGCACATTACCTGTGATACCGTCCTGCCCGGCTACCGGATTCAGGCGGCAGTCAAAACCAAGGCCGAAACCGGGGTTGAAATGGAGGCCCTTACTGCCGCTACCATCGCAGCACTGACGCTCTATGACATGGCCAAGGGGCTGGAGAAATCCATTGAAATTCGCTGCGTGCGGCTGCTGACAAAAACCGGCGGCAAATCGGGTGACTACCGCGCTGACGATGCTGCAAAATCCGCATCTGCTCCCGACTGAAAACAGCTCAGTATAGGAATACTGGCGTCGCTGTATCGAAGACTACTATGCCGATTGCCTTGCTGACCGACTTTGGCCTCAAAGACAGCTATGTAGGGGTAATAAAAGGGGTGATCGCCAGCCTATCTCCCACGGCTCAACTCATCGATCTGACCCACGACATTCCTCCCCAGGACTGCTGCGCCGCCCGCTTTGTGCTGCTGAGCGCCTATCGGTACCTGCCAGCGGGCACGGTTTGCCTAGTGGTGGTAGACCCGGGGGTCGGTACCGATCGCCGGGCTATTGCGGTGCAGACGGCCCAGGGCTACTTGGTTGGGCCGGATAACGGTGTGCTCAGCGGTGTTCTTGCCAGTACACCAGCAGTGGGAGCGGTGGAGCTGCTCAACCCTGACTATTGGCGAGTTGCTCAACCCAGCGCGACCTTTCACGGCCGCGATATCTTTGCAGCCGTGGCGGCGCACTTGGCCAATGGGCTACCCCTAGAGCGCCTGGGGCCAGGCATCGAGCCGCGATCGCTTCGGCAGCTGCCAGTGGCTGCTCCTGTTGCCACCGCTACCGGCTGGGAAGGCGTGGTGCAGTACATTGATCGCTTTGGTAATGCCGCCACCACTATTGCCGCCAGCGTGGTGGCCTGTGACAGTTGGGAACTCACTGTAGGCGACGTAACCCTGCCTGGAGTCAGCACCTACGGTGAGGTAGACCCAGGCGGCGGCCTGGCCCTAGTAGGCAGCCACGGGTTTGTCGAAGTCGCGGTAAACCAGGGCAGCGCCCAGAAGAAACTTGGCCTAGCGGTGGGCGATCGCGTCTCGATTAGCCAACGGTAGAGATAGCCAGATAGTGTTGCCTACTGCCCCAAGGCTCTACACTAGACGCCCGTGCACTGAGCTTTGAGCATTTGCCTCAGGCTGGGCCTGGGTAGCAGCGACCCAGGCCCGGTAGTCTTCGACCAGCTGTCGCTCGATGCGGTGCTTAATGGTGCCCAGAATGCCGCTGAGGAGAGTTTTACCGGCGCGATCGAGCACGGGCGCAGGCATAAAGCGAATCGGCGGCGGCAGCTCAAGGTGAATTTGCAGGTCGGCTCGACCCTGGAGTTCGGTGTAATGCTCGTTACGGCGGGGAACGAGGGTGCCTTGCAGCGCCATGCCAAAGGAATCGTTGACAAAGCTGAGGTAATCAGGGCCTTTGACCTGACAGCCTGTTGACTCCAAGTAGAGGGTGCCGTCAGCCTGCGATCGCACCTGCAAATCGGCGGTTGGCACAATGCTGATGCCGAAGAATTGCAGGGGCCGCAGACTCAATCGATACAGGCCGTCGCCGATTACTTCAATGCGGCGAGGGTCGGTAATAGCCTGCACTAGGCGCTGAGGCTGCCGCAGGTAGTGCTCAATGGGAAGAGCCTCGTTGGGCACCCGCAGGCGCAGGTTTTGACTAGCTTGAAATGCGTGCATAGTAAAAACGCTACCTGAAAACGGCGTACCACGCAGAATAGATAAAAATTTGTAACGCTACATCCAATAATCTAGCTCAACTCTCAGCCTGGGTGAGGTTCGTTCAGCAGCTTTGTATCTAGGAGCTGAGGGGAATACTCCCTAGGAATATTCGGTTCCTACAATTTCGGCTTTTTCTGAGAAGACGTTACATAGAGTGACTGCTTATGTAAGGTTCTGCACCTGAGACAACAATGACATTTACTCCAACCCACGTTTTAATTTCTCGCGCCAAAGCAGCGCCCGTACAGCTTGCCGCTGGGCCAAAGGGCTACTGGCTCTACACCGAAGCCGAGTGGAAGAAGGGCGGTGCCCCCGCCTTTGAAGTGCGCCCCAAGCTGGGCTTTTACTGCCGCGCACAGCAGGTCGTCGGCTTTCGTCTACAGCCGTTGCCCGCAGTAGCCGTCCGGCAGCCCCAGTCAGCTACTGCTGCTCAGTAACGCTAGTTGTTCCCTTGGTGCGAAGGGCTTTTGGCACCTAATGGCGCGCCGTAGTAGGGCAGCAGTAGGAAACCTTAGCGCCCCAGCACAGTCTGAATCAGATCCGCTAGCTTTGTAGCGCTGTCTGGGGTGGCAAGACGACCAGCCGCGTCGGACATCTGCGCCAGCCGCTGGGGCTGGGCCAGCAGATCTAGCACCAGAGCCTGAAGCTGACCGGCGGATGTACCGCGCTGATTAAGCATAAGTGCGGCTTTGGCCGCGACGAAAGCGTCTGCGTTAACCGTTTGGTGGTCTTCTGCCGCGTAGGGGTAGGGAATCAGAATTGACGGAGTATGGGATATGGCCAGTTCTGTGAGCGTGCCCGCCCCCGCTCGCCCAATGGCAACGGTGGCGCGATGCATCAGGGCGGCCATGGCGCTGAAAAAAGGCTGGTGAATATAGTGAGGGTGGCTGTAGCTGTCTGCTTCCGGGTCGCTGCTGCCGGTTTGGTGCACAATCCACGCGCCTGCTTCGATCCAGGCTGGAGCTGCCGCTCGTACTAGCTGGTTAACGGCCACTGCCCCCTGGCTACCGCCGACGACCACAATTAGCGGTGCGCTGTCGGGAATGGTGGGGTCGCTGAGAAGTGGTTCTGCGGTGAGAAACTCGTCGCGAACAGGAGTACCTACCACAGCAGTTTTTGCCCTAGGTAGGCGATCGCGGGTCGCCTCAAACCCCAGCGCGACGGTGGTACACCAGGGGCTGAGCCAGCGAGTAACCTTGCCCGGCAGCGCGTTGGACTCGTGCAGCACGGTGGGCAACCCCAGCGATCGCGCCGCCACGATCGCCGGAGCGGCAATGTAGCCTCCGGTAGTGAACACACCGTCAAAGTTTTCCTGTTTCAGCAGGCGACGCACCTCGCCTATGGCTCGACCAAACTGCCCCAGGGTCTTCACGGTCCCCAGCCCTAAAGGCCCCTGAAAACCCGCCATCCGAACGGTATGCAGGGGAAAATGCTGGGGAACCAGCGTGGTTTCGAGGCGATCGGGTACCCCTAGCCACTCAATCGCGTAGCCCTCCTGAAGCAGTGCCTCGGCGATGGCGATCGCCGGAAACAGATGCCCGCCTGTGCCGCTGGCGGCAACCAGGAGCCGGGGCGATGCCGCTGGAATAGATGCTGTTTGGGTAGATGCTGCTGAAATCAATGCCTAAGACGAGGAATCACCCTCGACGCTGAAAACGCCACTAAACTATACCAACTCCCTGTCAGTTGATATAAGGTAGACGGAGTATTCCTGGCTTAGGGGCGGTTGGCGTGGCTAATTTGACAAGGCAGTGGAGTCTGGGGTTAGCGGCAGCCCTAGGTCTTGGCATGGGGGCGATCGCACCCTCTGTCCAGGCGAGTCCGCTGGTGCTGGCTCAGGCTGCCCCTGCTGATGTGCAGCGAATCTTGAGTGGGTTAGAGGCTGCGGCCAGCGATCGTGACCTCGATGCGGTCATGGCGTTCTACAGCGAGTCGTTTTCTAGCGATACAGGCTTTGACTACGCCCAGCTGCGCCAAACCCTCGAAAGCCTTTGGCAGCAATACCCCGACATTGCCTACGGTATTGAGCTACTCAGCTGGAGTGCCGACGGGCCAGGCCGCTATAGTCTTGAAACTCGCACCACGATAACCGGTAGCCAGGCCCGCCCCGATCGCACCCTTGCCCTAGCAGCCGACATTACCTCGCGCCAGCAGCTAGAATCTGGCCAAATTGTTGCTCAAGAGATCTTGAGCGAAACCAGCCGGCTGACATCGGGCATCAACCCGCCTACCGTGCAAGTACAGCTGCCCCAAACCTTGACCCCAGGGCAAACCTACAGCTTTGACACAATTGTATTAGAGCCGCTAGAAGGGCGATCGCTGATGGGAGTGGCCGTAGAAGAGGGCGTTACCGCCACAGACTTCTTTGAGCCGCGCCCGGTCGTGTTTGACCTCCTCAGCTCCGGCGGTCTCTACAAGGTTGGTACAGCTCCCGCTGAGCCCGACGATCGCTGGATATCTACTGTGGTGATCCGTGAAGACGGCATGGTTGTCGAGTCTCGTCGAGTGCGCGTTGAGTAGCCATGGCAAACCACAACTGGCTAATCCACAACGATGGAACCCACCGCGCCTTTGGTGATCCCGAAACGCTGGAGCCAGGACGGTACTACCGGCTGTATCGGTTCTTGACCGAGCTAGAAGATATTCTCGAGATTTTTCACGACGACGCCAGTCGTCTAGAAGCCATTACTCCCCTCGTTCGCAAGCTGCTGGTGAGCTCCTACTGGCTACAGCTAGAGTATACGGCTCCCGACCCCAAAACCGGCTGGAGCGTCAACTTTCTCTACCGCGAGCACGAGTTTCCGCTGACGGTGCAGATGGTGTCCTGGCTGCCGGGGCAGCGCTCTCCTATTCACAACCACGGTACCTGGGGTATTGTGGCGCTCGTAGGGGGGCAGGAGCGCAATCGCCTGTGGCAGCGATCGCCTCAGGCCAGCCACCCCGACCGCCTGGAACTCGCCGACGAAATCATTCTCAACCCCGGTGATGTTGTAGCGCTGTCCGCCAACGCTATTCACAGTGTAGAAGCCCTGGGAAGCGAACCTACCGTGTCATTCAATCTCTACGGCGTAACCAGGTTTGACCAGCGCTATGAGTTTGACGTCGACGCTCAGACGGCTAAACCGTTTTAGACGAGCGGGCTAATGACTAGGCTTTAGCTGGAATATTTGCCTTAGCGAAGCAAGCCCGTAGTATTAGGCAGTACCGCCTATCTGCCTAATATTTTGACGGATGGGCTGTACTCACCTGACCCAGAGCGATAAATTCCCTGAAAGCAGAGAAAATGCTGGGTTTTGTGCGCAGCTAGATGAAAGATTTGAAAACTTGGGGTAAACTTCATCAAACCATTGGGGGAGTATCCGTTAGGGGTCCATGATTTAGCCCCAAGTAGGCCAGCTCTAGCCTGCCGCGCCGCCATAGCCACAGAATCTTTGCCAACGCCAGGATAAATCAAACCATGAGCCAGGAAGAAGCCCGCAGCACCGCCACCTTGCCGCTCCAGGAGCCTACCCAGGTCGATCCAGAAGCTCTGGTTACTACCTACGCCGACAGCTTGATTACCGAGCTGTTTGACGATGTGGACAAAATTTTAGAGGGCGATGAAGCTGCCCTGGCGGCGGTAGAAGCTCCGCCGGAACCCGCATCTACTGCGCTTGCGCCCATTGTCGATGTTCCGGCGGAAGCGGCGGAACCGTTAGACGAAGGAACTCTTGCTCCCCTGGGCAACGACATTGACTTTTTCCGTGCCGACGACGATACACCTGCGCCTCTTCCGATTCAGACCAAAACTCGGTTTGGCAAGCTGTTTGACCGCATGCTGCTGGCTATCACTGCTCTATCGCTGCTAGGAGTAGGTGGCCTGCTGTGGTTTGGCCAGCAGGGCAACCGATTCACCCTGGGGCGATCGCCTGCAGAAACAGCCGCTCAGCAGTCCGATGAAGAATTTTTAGCCTACCTACAGCGCTCTATAGAGGTTATCTCTAGCAAAGTGGAGCGTAGCGAACTGAATAATGCCACCGCTGCTGGCCAAGTGCCCGCTGGCACAGTCCCAGCTCTGCCCATGCTGCCGCCCCTGGGGGCGGGGGGCACCGTCGGTAGTTTGGGCACCGGCTCCGTCAACGTCATTGAGCGGGTCTACGTTCCCTATCAAACCGCTCAGCAGCCCGCTGTCACCCCTGTCCCGGTGCCTCAGCCCGGTGTAACAGCACCTGCTCCCGCTGCGCCTGCGGCCCCAGCCCCATCCAGCCCGGCGGCGGCCAACCCTATTCACGCCCTGGTGGGTATACTCGAGCTGGGCGAGCGCTCAGCCGCCCTGTTTGAAATTGACGGCGTTTCCCAACGGGTTTACATTGGCGAGCGCGTGGGCAGCAGCGGCTGGAGCCTCGTGTCAGTATCCAACGAAGAAGTCGTAATTCGCCGCAACGGCGATGTGCGTTCGATCTTTATCGGTCAGCGATTTTAGAAGCTGGCTGCTAAGGCAGATCACTCCCCAGCCGAGAGCCGTATCTTATTAACCAGAGGCTCGTCACCAAGCCATAGCTAGCCCAGCCGAAGCCCTGGACTAAGCCTACTAGAGGCAGCGGCAGGCTTTGACAAAACCCCGCCCACAGCGCCGCGCTAACCCCACCCTGCACTGCGCCACCCAAAAGGCTCACCCAAAGCCAGCTCCAGGCCCAGCGATCGCTATGGCTCAAGATCAGCTCATTCCGCAGGGTCAAACAAACTTTGTCGGCCGGAAGCAGGTCCCACAACAAAAACGAGACGCCTGATCATCAGTCGTCTCGTTCAGCTAACAAGCTAGGTCTAGACTAGACGGCAATTTTGCCGCCATCGTTGCGGGTAATCATCACCGTGGCCGAGCGAGGCCGAGCCCTGCCGCCATCGGGCCAGTGGCTGGTGAATAGGGCTGGGTCGGCGGCCGACTCGCTGTTTTCGCCCGGATGCTGAATGTTAACAAAAAGCACGCTGCCATCGGGTGATTCAGTGATGCCGGTAATTTCGCAGTCGCGTGGCCCTACTAAAAAGCGGCTCAGCACCGCCGGGGTCGCCGTTTGACCTACGTTGGTCTTAACCTGTTGGTCAGCGTCGCCATTCACAGGTACGGACTGGCTTTTTACCAGTTTGGCTTCGCCATCGCCTACCGTTCCCGGCAGAGCCGCTAGCATCATGCAGTTGGTGACATCGGTGTAGTAACCATCGTCGGTCTGCACCCACATCAGGCCGGGTGCCGCTTCGCTAAACCACAGCCCGTCAGGGCTGGAGAAATCGTTCTCGGCGGTGAGGCCGGAAAGATTGACATTAGCCTCCGCAGTGGCCTGGGCACCAAATAGGTAAATGTCCCAGGCAAAGGTAGCCGCGCTGTGGTTGCCCTCTGCCTCGCGCCAGCGAATGATGTGGCCATTGACGTTGCCCGCGCTAACTTTCTCGCCCTTGGCGTCGGCATAGTAGCGAGGATTGGCGGCGTTTAGAGGAGTCTTGACGCCGCGCCCGCTGCTGCTCGATACGCTGTTAGTTAAAGAAAAGTAGACTTCTCCGCTGGCCGGGCTTACGCCTCCCCACTCGGGGCGATCCATTTTAGTTGCGCCAGCGGCATCGGCGGCGATGCGGGCGTTGATCAGCACGTCGGCTTCGTCAGCAAAGGCGTAGTCCGCGTAGCTGGCGATCGCGGCGTTCTTCAGGGTGAGGGGTAACCACTCGCCAGTGCCGTCATCATTAAATTTGGCGGCGTATAGCGTGCCAGCATCCAGATATTTGTTACCGGCGGCTAGGCCCGCTGTGGCATCTTGAGGATCCCACTCGGCCGCAGAGACAAACTTATAGGCATACTCGTTGCGGGCATCATCGCCAGAGTAAAACACCAGCGGCTGACCGGCTACAGCGGCGGCGGGCCAGCAACCTTCATGGGCAAAGCGGCCGATCGCGGTGCGCTTTTGAGGCATAGCTTCGGCGTTGAAGGGGTCAACCTCGACAACCCAGCCAAAGGTATTGGCGACATTGCGGAAATCTTGCTCAGCCCGGCTGCCCGTTTTGCTGGCGTTCCAGCGGTGGTAAAGGTCTGTGCTGTCCGCTCCAGCAGCTCGCGACCAGTTGTAGCGACCCGAGGTTTCGTTGCCAATGCCGTAGCGACTGAAGGAAGCGACTTCCTTGGCGGTGCGCACCGCGTCATCTTCGCGCCGATTAAAGTACCCTGCCCAGTTCTCTTCACAGGTCAGGTAGGTTCCCCAGGGGGTATAGCCGTTGGCGCAGTTGTTGAGGGTGCCACGGGTCTGCTCACCGCTGGGCGAGAAGGCCGTGGCCAGCATGGGGCTGCGCCGAGCCGGACCGCTAATTTGGCACGGGGTGGCGGCGGTGATGCGGTGGTTGTAGCGCGAGTCGCGATCGATTTGATAGGCTGCTCCTTGCTTAGCAAGCTCAATGACGCTAATGCCGTGGGCCGCTACTTCTTTGTCAATCTCGATCGCGGGACGAGGTTCAGTACTCTCAGCACCGTAGTTGGTTGGCCCGCCGGGGTGCACAAAGCCCAGGTCTTCGCAAACCTCGTGGTTGACGCAGAGCAGGGCGCGATCGCTGCCGCTAGGATCCCAGCTGTCGCCAGCCCGGTTCATGCCAAAGTAATGCATGCCGTCATGGTGGTCGCCTGCGCGCACCTCAAAGTCGTTGTCAGTGCCGTCATTTTTGTAAGGAGTAACGCTGCTCTTGATCGGGTCGCCTGTCGCTAGCAGTACGGTAGCAGTGTAGCCCTCAGGTACAACTAGGGCGTCGGCTGTGCTTTTGGCAACAGGGCTAAAGCTGAGGCGCAGATCGCTAGCGGCGGCAGCCCGCCCTGTCCTCTTGACAGAATCGATCGCCATAGCCACTCCCGTACCCAACATAGCGGCGGCAGCGAGCGATGAACTACCCTTCAAGAAGCCGCGCCGACCGATCTGGGCACGGGCTATGACCTGGTTTAAGGAGTCGTTACTGGAGAGGTTGTGACTCTCGTCCTCAACATTAATTACCTTTTTGGGGGCAGCGCGAAAATTCTGTTTTGCCATAGTCAAGCCAGCGGTAGAACGTCTCCATACGTCAAAGGATGATAGGAGACTCAGATTAAGGGATGCCCCAGCAATGGCTTATTAGTGGTTTAAGAAATTATGCTTGACAGTACCGCTCCAGTCTGAGCGCGGGAGGGGCTCCAGCCTAAGCTATGCCTCGTCAGAGTCAACAACTGCACCCTTAATCTGCACTCCCAATCTCCACCCATAAAAGCCGCTCAGCCAGACTCACGCGTATTACCATAGAACGACAGCGCCTGTTCATAGACAAGGGTCAATGGCAAACCGCTTTAAAATTGGCACCCGCATCGGTGGGGGCGTTGCCCTAGGGCTAACCGTTCTGACACTGCTGGGAATCGTTGCCTACCGAACGACCACCAGTCTGATTGAAAATGCCCAGCGTGAGGAGTTGTCCTACAAGGTGTTGGGATACCTTGACGAACTAGAAGCAGAGCTGTCGAATGCCGAAACCGGGCAGCGAGGCTATTTGCTCACCGGGCAGCCTCGATATCTAGAACCTTATGAGCTTGCCCTTACAGAGGTCGATGACCTTCTTCAGTCGCTGCGCCAGCTGACCTCAGATAATTCGGCGGTCTACGTTCGCCTAGCTAGTTTAGAGACGCTTACGGAGGCCAGGCTGGACAGACTGCAAGAAGGCGTTCGCCAGCGCGATACTGGCGGGCTAGCAGCCGCCCAGAGCTATATTCTTACTGATGAGGGACGGCAGCTAATGGAGCAGGTGCGCGACCTGCTAGCGGAGACCAAGCGAGAAGAAGAAGGCATGCTCCAGCAGCGTGCCGCTCAATCTCAGCGGTCTGCTCAGCAAACTCTCTATACAATCGTCTACGGTATTCCAGCCGCAGTGCTGCTGCTGTCCCTGGTGGGCTGGATGCTATCGCGCAACATTTCTAAGCCCCTCAGCCAGCTTTCAGATACCGCTGAGAAGCTGGCTGAGGGTGATCTCGATATTGAGCTGCACACCAATACCGACAAAGATGAGATTGGCCTACTGACCCGCACCTTCAACCAGATGGTGACCAGCCTGCGGCAGACCATTCTGGTTAATGAGGAACAGCGCTGGCTAAAGACTAATCTGGCCGATTTGTCGCAGCAATTGCAGGGGCAGCGCAGTCTCGAAACGCTGACGAACCTGGTGTTGACCCAGGTAGCTCCTTTAGTAGGAGCGCAGCAGGGTCTGTTATACCTGCTTGACCCCGACAGCACCCCACCCCGACTCAGGCTTCTGAGCAGCTACGCCTACCAGGAGCGCAAGCACCTGGCCAACGAGTTTGCTCTAGGCGAGGGACTTGTAGGGCAGTGTGCCCTAGAGCAGCAGCGCATTTTGCTAACGGAGGTACCGAACGACTATATCCGCATTCGCTCTGGTCTTGGGACTGCGCCACCGCTCAACATTGTGGTGCTGCCGATGGTGTTTGAGCACCAGGTGCAAGGGGTGGTAGAGCTGGCCTCGTTTCAGCGGTTTAGCGACCTACAGCTTACTTTTTTAGAGGAAGCCAGCGCGGTGGCGGGAGTCATGCTCAACGCGATCGCGGCTGACTTGCAAACCCGGGAGCTGCTCGAGCAGTCTCAGGCGCTCACCGAAGAACTACGCCAGCAGCAGGAAGAACTGCTGCAAAGTAACCAGCTGCTTGAAGAGCGCACCCAGTCTCTACAGGAGTCAGAATATACTCTACAGCAGCAGCAGGAAGAACTACAGCAGTCAAACGAAGAGTTCCAGCAGCTCAACGAAGAGCTGGAAGAAAAAGCTGAACTGCTTGAGACCCAGAAGCAGCAGGTAGAGCGCAAAAATCAAGAAATCGCGCTAGCCCGTCAGGCGCTACAAGAACAGGCTAGTCAGCTATCCCAGTCGTCGCGCTACAAGTCAGAGTTTTTGGCTAATATGTCCCACGAGCTGCGGACGCCTCTGAACAGCCTGCTGATTTTGGCTCAGATGCTCAGCACCAACAGCCAGGGCAATCTAACCGAGAAGCAGGTTGAGTACAGCCGCACTATTCATTCCGCCGGGGCCGATTTGCTCGACTTGATCAACGACATTCTCGACATGGCCAAAATTGAGTCGGGCACCATGCAGGTAGCGGTTGAAACTCTGCCCTTTGAGGCAGTCCAGCTAGAGCTAGCCCGTACCTTCGAACCGCTAGCCGCCAGCAAAGGGCTACAGCTTGAAATCGTGCTCGACGAGGCTCTACCCACTAGCCTTTCCACCGACCCGAGGCGGCTACAGCAAATTCTCAAAAACCTGCTCTCTAACGCCATCAAGTTCACCGATCAGGGCAGCGTGACTTTGCACGTCTTGCCTGCTAAAAATGACCAGGTAACTTTTGTGGTTAGCGACACCGGCATTGGTATCGCACCCGAAAAGCAGCAGACCATTTTTGGTGCCTTTCAGCAGGCCGATGGTACGACCAGTCGTAAGTACGGTGGTACTGGTCTAGGACTGTCGATTAGCCTACAGCTGGCTCAGCTGCTGGGTGGTGCCCTAGAACTGCAAAGTCAACCCGCTCGCGGCAGCACCTTTACCCTGCGGCTGCCGATGCATTACGCCGCACCAGCGACCGATGGCACCGATGCACAGCAGGAAGCGCTCCGATCTGCTGTGCCAGAGACGCCCGTCGTGGTTCCCAATCGCCTAGATCAGTCCCTTGCGCCCTTGCCTAGAGGCCTAGAGGACGACCGAGCTGAGGTGCAGTCCGGTGGACAAGCCTCTTCTGACCAGGTATTGCTGATCGTTGAAGACGACCCCAAATTTGCCCGCATCTTGCTCGATATGGCGCAGGGACAAGGATTTAAAGTACTGGTTGCTCTGGAGGGGCAGTCTGGACTAGCCATGGCTCAGCAGTTTGCTCCAAGCGCTATTACCCTCGATCTCCATCTGCCTGATATGGATGGTCTAGCGGTACTTGAGCAGCTTAAGCACGATCCAGTCACCCGCCACATTCCGGTACACGTGCTAACGGTGGACGACCAGCAGCAGCAGGAGTTTCAGATTGGGGCGATCGCCCACATTCAAAAGCCTGTTGCGCCCGAAGTCTTAACCCAAACGCTGATCGACATCAAAAAATTTGTTGACCGGCGGGTGCGCTATCTGCTCGTGGTTGAAGATGACCCAGTGCAGGCCCAGAGCATTATTGAGCTGATTGGGGGTCCAGAGGTCACTAGTACCGCTGTGCACACCGGGGCTGCTGCCCTATCGGCTCTGCGATCGCAGCCCTGCGACTGTATTGTGCTCGATCTAGGACTGCCCGACATGAACGGCTTTGATCTAATTGATCAGATTAAGCAAAACTCTGCTCTGGTGCGGCTGCCTATTATTGTCTACACGGGCAAAGATCTAAGCGAGGCCGAAGAGACTCGGCTGCGGCGACTGGCTGAAACTATCATTATTAAAGATGTGCGATCGCCCGAGCGGCTGCTAGACGAAACGGCCCTGTTTCTGCACCGCGTGCAGGCTGACCTGCCGCCGAGGCAGCAGCAAATGCTAGAGCGCTTACAGCATGTTGATCCAGCGCTGGCGGGCAAAAAAGTGCTGATCGTTGACGATGACGTGCGCAATATTTTCGCCCTCACTAGCCTGCTTGAGCAGTACGATATGGAGGTGGTTTTCGCGGAAAACGGTCGCGACGGCATCCAGAGGCTTGAGGACAACGCCAATACGGCCCTGGTTTTAATGGATATCATGATGCCCGGCCTCGATGGCTATGAAACCACTCGTCTGATTCGCCAGCAGGATCAGTTTCGATCGCTACCTGTTATTGCGCTGACGGCAAAGGCCATGCAGGGCGATCGCGAAAAGTGTATCGAAGCTGGGGCTTCGGACTATATCACCAAGCCTATCAACACCGATCAACTGCTTACCTTGCTACGTCTATGGATATGCGCTTAACTTTAGCCCCAAGATCCTCCCCAAAATCCTCTCTTGGGAATACCGCCTGAAATAAGCCTTGAACGACAATAGTCAGTGGTTGGCTTTCAGTCGCAGTAGCTTTGAACAGCAATTACGGCTAGCGCTACCGTTGCAAGCTACTTGAATAGTCATATGAGGCCAGTGAGTATCTTAAACCCAGACGATATAGATATTCACCTGCTGATTGAGGGATTGTATCAGCGCTACGGATATGATTTTCGAAACTACGCTAAGGCATCGCTAAAGCGTCGAATTCAAAATTTCCTCAAGACTGAAGGGCTGTCTAGCGTAGCCGAACTACAGGCCAAAATGTTGAGCGATCGCGCCTGCGCCGATCGCCTACTGCTGGGGCTTACGGTTAACAC
>JBARUP010000193.1:0-5360 GCA_049645805.1 Nodosilinea sp. | reverse complement strand
CTGATATGGTGAAAAGACTAGTGCCCATTCCAAGTACTCTGCCCACGCTATGACGGCCACCGTAGATGCCCCAGTTCCAGTTGTATTTCCCCTGGCGGCAGTAGTCGAGCAAGGGGCAATCAAGATGGCTCTGCTGCTCGCGGCGATAGACCCTAACCTAGGTGGGGTAGTGCTGGCCGGGCGGCGCGGTACCGCCAAGTCAGTAATGGCTCGAGCGCTGCACCAGCTCCTACCCCCTATCGAAGTCGTCGAAGACTCCTGCTGTAACGCTGATCCCACTGCTCTACACCTGTGGGATGACCAAACCCGCGATCGCTACAGCGACCCTAACCGCGTGCCCACCCGCGTTGTTCCCGCCCCCTTTGTGCAAATTCCGCTGGGCGTGACCGAAGACCGGCTGCTCGGTTCAGTCGATGTGGCCCGCTCGATTCAGTCAGGGGAGAGTGTGTTTCAGCCAGGCCTGCTAGCTGAGTCCAACCGAGGTGTGCTCTACGTCGATGACATCAACCTACTCGACGACCAGGTAGCCAACCTGCTGCTAGCCGCCCTTACCGCTCGCCGCAACCAGATCGAGCGTGAGGGACTTAGCTTTCAGCACCCCTGCGAACCCCTGCTGATTGCCACCTACAACCCTGAGGCTGGCCCCCTGCGCCAGCATCTGCTCGATCGCATTGCCATAGCCCTCTCCGCCGACGGGGCTATGACGCTCGAAGATAGAGTAAAGGCGGTGGAGCAGTCGACCCAGTTCGCCAACGATCCCCAGGCGGTAATGGCTCTCTACGCCGAGGAAATTGACGCTCTCAAAACCCAGATCATTCTGGCTCGCGAGTGGCTAAAGGACGTCACTATTAGTCGCGGGCAAATTCAGTACCTCGTCACAGAGGCTCTGCGAGGCGGTATTCAGGGGCACCGAGCAGAGCTGTTTGCGGTACGAGTCGCCAAGGCCCATGCGGCTCTAGAGGGTCGTGCCGAGGTGACTGCCGATGATCTGCGCGTGGCCGTAGAGCTGGTCATTGTGCCCCGCTCTCTGCTGCCCCAGGATAGCCCCGAAGAACCGCCGCCGCCGCCGCCCTCCGACCCAGACCAGCAAGACCCCCAAGACAATACGGAAGAGCAGGACGAGCAAGACGAGAACGAGAAGGACGATACCCCTGAAGATGAAAGCCCCCCCAGCATTCCTGAGGAGTTTGTCTTCGACCCTGAGGGCGTCATCCTTGATCCATCAATGCTTATGTTTGCCCAGACTGTAGGCCGCCAGGGCAAGTCGGGCCGCGCCAACCTCATTTACTCCGACGAGCGAGGCCGCTACATCAAACCCTTTTTGCCCCAGGGGCCGGTGCGGCGAATTGCGATCGACGCGACGCTGCGAGCCGCCGCCCCCTATCAGAAGGCGCGGCGCGATCGCGAGCCCAACCGTCGAGTCATTGTTGAGCAGAGCGACATTCGCGCTAAGCGTCTAGCCCGCAAGGCAGGCTCGCTGATCATTTTTGTGGTCGACGCCTCGGGCTCGATGGCCCTGAACCGCATGCAAAACGCCAAGGGTGCTGTGCTCGAGCTGCTCACCGAGGCCTACCAAAATCGTGACCAGGTGGCGCTCATCCCTTTTCGTGGCGAGCAGGCAGAAGTCTTGCTCCCCCCCACTCGCTCTATTGCCATGGCCCGGCGGCGGCTTGAGCGCATGCCCTGCGGCGGCGGCTCGCCCCTGGCCCACGGGTTGTCCCAGGCGGTACGAGTAGGCGTTAACGCTCAGCAGTCAGGGGATGTAGGCAGCGTAGCCATGGTGGCTATTACCGATGGTCGCGGTAATATATCGCTGTCGCGATCCCTGGGCGAAACGCCAGCGCCCGACGCACCTAAGCCCAATATCAAGCAAGAGCTGCTAGAGATCGCGGGGCGTATTCGCGGGGTGGGGTATCAGCTGCTTATCATTGATACCGAGCGCAAGTTTGTATCTACCGGGTTTGGAAAAGAGTTAGCTAAGACTGCAGGGGGCCGCTACTACCAATTGCCCAAAGCTACCGACCAGGCGATCGCGGCCATGGCGCGAGGGGCAATCGCCGATATGAAGAGTGAGTAAACAGTTCTGCTTCTGGCCTCTATTTAGCACGCTAGAGGGTCTAGACGGGCAATATGTTAAGTGTAAGCATCTAGGGGTTTGCCCCTTGCCCTGGACATCGCCCACATCTACTGTGCACTATCGCGAGTTGTCATGGAACGCCGAGTCTCATCGCTATCCCAGGGGCAGCGCCTGCTAGCCGCCATCGTGATGACAGATGCGGTAGGCTTTAGCGCCCGCATGTCGATCGACGAAGAGCAAACTCTGCGGCTTATAGACCGCGACCTCACCTTGATCAGCGATACGTGCCGAGAGTTTGGTGGTACGGTGCTCAAGTCAACTGGGGACGGTCTGCTCATCTATTTTTTAAGCGCTGTTGAAGCCGTATCGTGCGGGCTAGAAATGCAGCGACGGCTCGTTGACTTAGCAACCGGGCTAGAGCCCAGCCAGTACCTAGATCATCGCATTGGCATTCACCTCGGCGATATTCTCGTCAGTGAGCAGGACGTAATGGGTAACGGGGTAAATATTACCGCCCGCCTGCAGACCTACGCTAAACCCCGCGGTCTCTGCGTATCGCGCACCATCTATGACGTTGTTAAAGCCCGACTTAACCTACACGCTAGTTTCCTGGGGCCGCTTCACCTCAAGAATATCGAGGAACCGGTGCCGGCTTACCGGCTGGCTCTTCATTCCGAAGACACTGAGCCAGGCGTTC
The DNA here is from genome assembly GCA_049645805.1 of Nodosilinea sp. Classification (GTDB taxonomy): domain Bacteria; phylum Cyanobacteriota; class Cyanobacteriia; order Phormidesmidales; family Phormidesmidaceae; genus Nodosilinea. Next base: position 2,586 of record JBARUP010000193.1, on the reverse strand, counting down.
AAGGAGCCGAAGACAGCACCTGCACTCTGCCTATGACCACAGAGATGCTGCTGGCTAACGCCGTTCGCGTGCTGAGCACCCATCTCCACAACCTGCGGATTAAGAAACTGGTGTTCGCCACTTACCAAAAGGCCTGGGAAAACGACCCGAAGGTGCTAGAACAGTTCGATCTGAGAATGCTGCTGCTGTCGCTGCGCGACCGGTACCCAGCTCTAGCCGATCTAGAGAGTCAGTTCAAGCGGGTGGTGGCCGGACTTAACCGCCAAGACCTCTACGCTGAAGTAACCGACGCTATTCTCAAGCAGCTCCAGCCTTGGTACGGGCGATCGCTGTTTCAACCTGCCATTAACGAGCCTGAGGTGACCCAGCTCACGGTGCGATCGCTCGAAGAGCGCTGCAAGACCATAGCTGAGCAGTTTGACCAGAGCCCCGATGCCGTGCGCCTTCGCAAGCTGATCCACTGCCTTTGCCACGGTAGCTGGGAAAACGACCTCAGCCATCTGAGCCAAATTTATTTGCCAGGGCTGATTCAGCAGGTATTAACCGTAGCTCCTAAGCCTCAAGATCTACGCTATCGTCTGGGCAGAGTTGTCAAGCACATCAACCGGCAACAGCAGTATACACGCCTAGCAAACCAAGTCGTAGCAGGCTTCCAGCCTCTGTATCAACAACCCTGGATAGAGGCCGATGCCACAGCCCTAGTCGACTCAACGGCGCTAGCTGAGTCGTTAGCCCTGGCTGAACCGTCTGAACCCTCCGTCAGCACTGATGGCCACACTACTCTGACTAGCCTGGCAAGGCCTGAGCAGTCTGGACAATCTGCCGAGCTGACAACTCTACACAGCACTCTATCTAACCCCTTAGGGCCAGGTCGAGAGGAGGGTGGGCCCAAGCGCGATCGCTCTTCTCTATTCGACCTGCGGGGCGACATTGTTCAGTACGCCAATCCGCTGCGTGCCAAAATTTTGCTGTATTCTTGCCTACATGGTCCTTTTGGCTACACCACCCAGGACTGGTTCAACCTCAATCGCCGCACCCTCAACGAGCTGCTGCTGCAAACCTTTGAATACTGCCCTACCTATGCCGATTTAGACAGCAAGCTCTCGATTATCTCCCACTGCTTGGGCCGAGCTGGCGACGGGGGCCAGGTGGCTAGCGCCATCACCAGGGCCATGCGGGCCTACTATCCCCAGGACCCCAACGTAGCGCTAGAGTCTTCAGATGCCGAGGCGGACTCCAGCCGCCCCCGTTTAATTGAAGCTGCCCACGAGATGACTAGCCTCAGCGATTGTTCTGTGGTGGTTCAATCCTCTGCCCGGTCCCCCGCCTAAGCCCTATCAATATGAACGCCCATGAACTACTCGATGCCTACGCCCGCGGCGAGATGGACTTTAAAGGTAAAACCCTAGTCGGGATCGATTTAACTGGGGCTGACTTGATTGGGGCTAGCATGGTGCAGGCCGATCTCGAAAGCGCTAACCTGATGCTGGCCTGTCTGACGCGGGTGCAGTTTCGCCAAGCCAATCTGTCTAAAGCGCGCCTAGGCGGTGCCAACCTCAATCAGGCCAACTTGTCGGCGGCCCTGCTGCGCGACGCTGATCTCCACGGGGCCAGCCTCCAGGGAGCTGATCTGCGGAGTGCCGATATGACGTTAGCCGATCTGCTAGATGCCAATCTAACCGGTGCTGACCTGCGTAACGCTGACCTCAGCGGAGCCAACCTCACGGGTGCCTGTTTGCGGGGAGCCAATATGCGTCAGGAGAATCGTAAGTACGTTACCAGCCTGCGGGGGGCCAACATGCGCCTGGCTGACCTGCGGGGCACCAACCTCTCGGGCGCTGACTTGGCCTACGTGGATCTCAGCGGTGCCAACCTGAGCGAAGCCGTGCTGCGCGACGCCAATCTAAAGGGGGCTAACCTTCAGGGAGCGCTGCTGCAAAATGCCAATCTGAGCGATGTCGATTTGAGCCAAAGCTGCCTAGAATCAGCCGACCTTACCCACTGTCGCTTTCCGCGTAGTAATCTCAGCGGGGCCAACCTCAACTGCATCAGCGCTAAGGGGGCCGACTTTACCGAAGCCGTTATGGCTCTAGCTCAGCTAGACGACTGCAACCTGGCCGACTCTCGCCTAAGTCGGGCTGATATGGCTCGGGTCAACCTGCGCCGCTCAATTCTAACCAAGGCCCTGCTAGTAGAAACTTACCTGGGCCGAGCCGATCTCACCGACTCTGACTTGAGTGGAGCTATCCTAGAACGGGCTGAAATTAGCAGCACTACCTTAGCCAACGTTACCCTGACGGGAGCCACTATGCCCGACGGTAGTCTGCACGAATAGCCCAGGGGTGATGGTAGTTGAAATGGGGACTAAGCCTTGAAGTCTAATCGTTCCAAGCTACAGCGAAAGATAGCGTTCGTTGGCCAGTCCGGATATCGAGGCTGGCTAGGGTTTCAGATCTGGCTGTGGAATGTCTTTCTCATCACAGCAACTGGGGTTGAGAGCGCTCTAACACCTATGCGTCAGTCAGCTACGGCGGGTGATTTATCTCGCCTGCGCCAGGATTTGCTAGAGGAGTCACAGCTCAACTG
>JBARUP010000192.1:0-3278 GCA_049645805.1 Nodosilinea sp. | reverse complement strand
CTTCTCGACGGTGTATCCCCAGCGCGTTTGTCTAGCCGAAACCCCAGGAAACATCAACATTGGAGCCTTGACTAACCCAGACGGCTCCTGGCGGGCAGCGCCTGCTCTGCTGCGCAGCTCAGGCTATGGTGCCCTAGACCGAAAAGCCCTCCAGGAAATTAAAGCCCACGTCTTTGGCCCGGCCGAGGGCATCAAAGCCTACGTGCTAACCGTTGAAACCAGCGTTGACTACGGCCCCCGCCCCTGCCTCGACCCCAATCCAGAGGCTTAGTAGAGGGGGTTAGGACGCTAAGGCTACGGGCACCTGGCTGCGATCGCTCAAAATTTCATGGCCGCTTTCGCTGACCAGCACCGTGTGCTCAAACTGAGCCGATAGCGAGCGATCGACGGTTACAACTGTCCACTGATCCTTCAGCGTCCGAGTCTGCTTCGACCCAGCGTTCAGAATGGGTTCAATCGCCAGCGTCATTCCGGGGCACAGCTTCATGTTGGGCAGCTGCCGAGTCCGGAAGTTGAAGACCGATGGCGCTTCATGGAGATTGCGGCCCACGCCGTGGCCGGTAAAATCTTCGACCACCGCAAAGCCGTAGCTAGCGACGCAGTCTTCGATCGCCCCGGCAATATCAAGCAGTGTGTTACCGGGCTTGACCTGGGCAATACCCGCATAGAGAGCCGCTTCTGCTGCCGTCATCAACTGCCGCGCCTGGGCCGACACATCGCCTACCGCAATGGTGATGCACGAGTCGCCGTGGAAGCCGTTGTAGTAGGCACCCGTGTCAACCTTGAGCAGATCGCCTCGGCGAATCACCTGGCGTTTGCTGGGAATACCGTGCACGACCTGGTCGTTGATGCAGGCGCAGATCGAAGCCGGAAAACCGTGATACCCCTTGAAGCTAGGAGATGCCCCCATTTCGCGAATCCGGCTCTCGGCGTGGGCATCTAGCTCCGCAGTGGTCATGCCGGGTTTGACAATAGCCTCGATTTCTTTCAGTACCGTAGCCACAATGCGGGCCGCCTCGCGCATGATCTCAAGCTCGGCCTCGGTCTTTAGCTCTACCCCTCGCACGCGGCGGCTGCGCTTGGGTAAGGTCGCAGAGGCGGCTCGGCCAGGAATCAAATTCACTAAAAAGTTCATAAATATTTCGCAACGAAACTGGGGCTTGAACCCTCAGAACACTAGTGTAATCGTTCAGCGCCTAAGACGGTTAGTTTAGGCTTAGAAAAACAGCCGAAAACCAGCTCCAGGGCGGCTCTGCGAAGCCAGGAAGTTTGTAGCTTTGGGCCGGGGCGATCGCTTCTACAGAGCTGAAGAACCCTGCTTTTAGGCTTCGCTACGCTCACCCTATTATCACTCATATATTTTATCGGCCAAATAATAATAACCAGCGCTTTTTGCTTGATCAACTTTAGGAATAGATTTCAATTCTGAAACAAGAAAAGGCTATCTAAAACGTCTGATAGAACCGTGCTCTAGTCCTAAGGAGGCATTCTTAGGCAGCTTTGATCTATGACTATTAGATGATTCTTAAAGCCCAGCCTGTTGTTAGGTTTAGGTGATGCAGAGTAGCTGATCCCGGTGCTTACAGCTAAATTTATAGCACGTTAGCGTTAATACAGCCTGGGTTCTGTATCCATAGATTGTTCAAATTTGAAGACACCAAAGAGACATAAATTTAGCTATTTTATGGCAGATTCAAATAACCGCGAAGGAGTCCTAATGAAACGATTTATCTTATGTTCTTTATCGGCAACCGTGGCCCTAGCCTTAGGAACAGCCGTCCAAGCCGAGACTGTTAGCAACAATGCTAATGCTAAAGACCACAACCAAGCTGGAGAGAGCCGGTTTGAATACCGAAATGAAAGCCTGACTCGGGGTATTTTATCGCCCGATTCTCAAGGGCCTAACAACCGTGCCTTACCTGACGGAATTATGACTGGACTTGAGCGCTACGAAGCAAACCGCCCCAGTCGGCATGGTGCCAGCTTGGGTAGCATGCCGGACTCGCAAAGCCGAGATACCAACGCTCTCCCAGGCGTTGTGTCGCCCGATTCCCAAGGGCCTAACAACCGCGCCGTCCCCGACCGAGGGATGACCCCCAGCGGTGAAGGGATGGCCCCCAGTCGCGGCACAGCGGATTCGCAGAACAGTCCTGCTCCTACCGAAGGTATTCTGTCCCCCGATTCTCAAGGGCCTAACAACCGCGCCGTCCCTGGTCAGTAGCTTAGGAAAAACCGTCATACCTCTGCCTAGCAAATACCTCAGCCATACCTGGTGCTCGGCGCAGAGATAAAAACCTACCCTCAAGCCACTCGCCGCTTGGGGGTTAGGCGTTCTGCTGTGGTCTACACCCTAGGGCCGGGAGTATCAACGCTTCGCAGTATGTCTGGTTTCCGCAGCCCTGCTAAGGTGCTCTGTCCAGTGCAAAACAACACCGTTCTAATCTCTGCTATCAATACCTCTGCTAACGCTACTAGAGCCTGCTCCGATTCATTAGCGGCTTGTAGAAAGGGCAGCGCTAACCCTGCTAAATCTGCTCCTAGCGCTAGGGCTTTGGCAATATCCAGCCCCTGGCGCAGCCCTCCCGAGGCAATCAGCGGCAGCGCTGGGGCCACCTGCCGCGCCTGCACTATGCACTCTGCCGTCGGTAAACCCCATTCTCCAAAGGTTTGCCCGAGTCGCCGCTGGTGAGCATCTGCTGCCCGCTCGCTTTCTACTTTGGCCCAGGAGGTGCCCCCTGCCCCCGCCACATCTACGGCTGCAATCCCGGCCTCTACCAGCCGCTGCACCATCGGGGCACCAATACCATTGCCTACTTCCTTTGCAATAACGGGCACCGGTAGCGTGGTGCAGAGCTGCTCAATTTTTTTGAGCAGCCCTTTAAAGTTAGTGTCGCCTCTAGTTTGCACAGCCTCCTGTAGCGGGTTGAGGTGGAGAATGAGGGCATCGGCCTCCAGTTTCTCCACTACTCGACGGCACTGGTCAAGGCCATAGCCGTAGTTGAGCTGCACTGCCCCTAGGTTGGCCAGCAGTAGAATATCGGGAGCTAGCGCCCGGACTGAAAAGGTCTCCATTAGCGCCGGGTTCTCGACCCCTACCCGCTGAGAGCCAACCCCCATCGCCAGACCGTAGCGCTGGGCCACCGTAGCCAGCCGCCGATTAATCTGGTGAGCCGCCTCAGTTCCTCCCGTCATAGACGAAATTAGCACCGGTGCCCCTAGAGAACGGCCCAAGAACGTTGTGCCTAGGTCAATTTCACAGTAGTCAAGCTCTGGTAGGC
>JBARUP010000191.1:0-7258 GCA_049645805.1 Nodosilinea sp. | reverse complement strand
AAGGTAAAAGACCGATCGGTCTTTTCTAAAGTAAAAAATTATTCTGGGGCGGCTAGCTGATGTTGAACGTATGTCCTGAGATGGCTGAGGGTCCGCTCTAAATAAGAGGGGTCGTCATAAAGCTTGCTGAGCATAATGCCGCCTTCAAGGGTGGCAATCAAGATTGCAGCCACTGTTTCAGGCTCAGCAGCAGGGTGAACTTCACCACGGGCAGTGCCTTTAGCAACAATGCGCTCGATTAGGCCCCTCCACCTGTCCATCGCCTGCTGAGTTCGCTCTCGCAGAGCCTGATGCCCATCGTCGCTTTCTACCGCCGTATTGAGTATAGGGCAGCCGCCTTTGACCGGTGGCTCATCTAAAAAGTCATCGTAAGCACCCAGAAGGGCCAGCAGTCTGTCTACTGCATGACGCTTGCCCTTCAAAGCGCCTGCGACGCGCTGCTGCATGCGCTGAACCGCGAAGTCAAAGGCCGCTATGGCCAGTTCATCTTTGCTGCGAAAGTGGTTGTATAGGCCTCCCTTTTGCAGGCCGGTCACCCGCATCAAATCAGACATGGAAGACCCTGCGTACCCCTTCTGATTAAACAGAGTCGCTGCTTGCTCGATAATATGTGCTTTGGTAGCCTGAGCTTTTGACACAAAAAAAGACCGATTGGTCTTTGTGAGCTTATCACTTTGACAGCAGAGAGAGCAACAGCGCCAGAAGACCTGTTTAGCCAAGTTTGGTGGGGTAAGGCATACAGCCCTACCCCACTGAAGCCTGTGGTCTGGCTAGCCCTCTAGGGCCTGCTGCGTTTCGGCGCGATCGCACTTCAGCACAATTACGCCCAGAGGAGGCAGTGTCAAATCTAGTGAAAACGGTCGATTGTGGAAGGCCCAGGCCTCAGACCACTTGCCTCCTAGATTGCCCATGTTGCTGCCGCCAAAGTCGCGGGCATCGCTGTTGAAGAGCTCTCTATAGTAGCCGTGCTCTGGTACACCAACGCGATAGTGACTGTGGGGCTGGGGCGTAAAGTTACACACCACCACCACAAAATCGTTAGTATCTTTGTCGCGGCGCACAAACGCTACCACGCTGTGGCGATTGTCGCTACAGTCGATCCACTCAAAGCCCGCCTGGTCAAAGTCCTGGGAAAACAGCGCCGGTTCACTGCGGTAGAATTCGTTGAGCTTGCCCATGAAGTGCTTGAGGCTAGCGTGAGCCTTGTGCTGCAGCAAGTGCCATTCTAGATCCCCCCACACGTTCCACTCGCTCCACTGCCCAAACTCCATGCTCATGAACAGGGTTTTCTTGCCCGGATGCGTGAACATGTAGGTGTAGAGACAGCGCAGGTTGGCAAACTTCTGCCACTCGTCGCCTGGCATCTTGCCCATCATGTTGCTCTTGCCGTGCACCACCTCATCGTGGGAGAGAGCCAGCATGAAGTTTTCTGTAAAGGCGTACCAAATGCTGAACGTAACGTTGTTTTGATGAAACTGTCGGAACCACGGATCCATGTTGAAGTAATCCAGCATGTCGTGCATCCAGCCCATGTTCCACTTTAGATTGAACCCCAGGCCACCTAAGTAGGTAGGCCAAGAGACCATAGGCCAGGCCGTAGATTCTTCTGCGATCGACAGCACCCCTGGGAAGTAGGTAAACAGCAGGTGGTTTACCTGGCGCAGAAAGTCTGCCGCTTCAATATGCTCGTGACCACCGTATTCATTAGCGACCCATTCCCCATCGTCCCGAAAGTAGTTGAGGTAGAGCATTGAGGCAACTGCATCAACCCGGAATCCATCAATGTGGTACTTCTCAAACCAGAAGATCGCATTGGCTACAAGGAAGTTGCGTACTTCATTACGACCGTAGTTGAACACCAGAGTGCCCCACTCCTTGTGTTCGCCTTTGCGAGGGTCGGCGTGTTCGTAGAGGTGAGTGCCGTCAAAAAAGGCCAGCCCGTGGCCATCTTTAGGAAAGTGACCCGGCACCCAGTCAACAATGACCCCAATACCGTTTTGGTGGCACTGGTCGACGAAGTACATAAAGTCTTCGGGAGTACCATAGCGAGATGTGACGGCGTAGTAGCCCGTCACCTGGTATCCCCAAGAGCCGTCGAAGGGGTGCTCAGCTATCGGCAGTAGCTCAACGTGGGTGAACCCTAGCTCTTTGATGTAGGGAATTAGACGATCTGCCAACTCTCGATAGGTTAGAAAGCGAGCGCCAGGCTTGAGCTCGGCTACAGTGACAACCGGTTCTTTGGTGCCATCAGGACGCAGCGCTGGAGTGGCGGATGACTCGTGCAGCCACGACCCCAAATGCAGTTCGTATATAGAGATAGGCTGAGTAAGCGGCTCGGTCTGTCGCCGATGGGCCATCCACTTCTGGTCTTGCCAATCATAGCTATCTAGATCAGTAACAATAGAGGCAGTTTTGGGTCGAATTTCCTGCTGAAAGCCGTAGGGGTCAGACTTTTCGTAGATGTGGCCGTCGTAGTTTTTAATTTCATACTTGTAGTGAACGCCGACCTCTAGCCCAGGAATAAACAGTTCCCAGATGCCGTTGGAGAGGCGACGCATCTGGTGCTTGCGACCATCCCAGTAGTTAAAGTCACCCAGCACTGAAGCGTTGCGGGCGTTGGGTGCCCACACCGCGAAATACACGCCGGTGACTTGCTCGACCGTGGTGAAGTGGGCTCCTAGCTTTTCATAGATGCGGTGGTGATTGCCCTCGCTAAATAGATGGATATCAAAGTCGGTAATGGCCCGGGTTTTAAAAGCGTAGGGATCGTAGATGACGTGGACATGCTCGCCGCTGACGTACTTGAGCTGATAGTTCGCTAGATCTTGAATCTCTAGCACGCACTCGAAGAAGTGGGGATCGTGGTTGGACTCCATCGGCACTTCTTTGCGCTCTTCTGGCAGCACTACCCAGGCCTTATCGGCCTGTGGCAAATAGGCTCTTACCGACCAGACGGTCTGCCCATCCTGCTGCTGCACCATGTGGGGACCAAGAATCTCAAAGGGGTCATGGTGCTGGTTCCAGACAATCCGGTCAATCTGTTCAGCGTCAACGGTTGCAGGCATGTTATTAGAGGTCCGCAGGGGATATGAACGAGCTTGTGTAAATTTACTATCTGCGGAATAGGGTAACAAAACTTAGCTATGTCCACAGAGGAATTTCTGCTGATCTAGATAAAAATACGTCTAGGGCAGAAAGGGAATCACTGGCCTTAGCGCTCGCCGCAGCTGCAGCAGCTGGATAAGCTGGGCAATATCTGAATTGACGATGGCGTCGGTATTGGGGTCACGCAGTTGCTCTTGCAGAGCGGCGTATTCAGCTGCGGAGATGGGCCTGCCATCAATGGGCGATCGCGCTTCAATAACTACCTCGGTGCGCAAAATTTCTTCCGGAATCTCGCCGGGTGGTGGCAGCGCTAGGACGGGGCCGCCTAAGACCGTGACTATTCCTGATCCAAGCAGTGGCAAAGGCGGGCGATGCATAGGCAAGCTCAATAACTTAGCTTTAGTCCTACAATAGCCTGCCGTGTCACCTCTCAGGCCCGACCGCGGGTCTGAGGTTGCCTGTGCTAGGCTGCATGGCAAGACCGATGTACTTGTTGTTGGCCTGGGGAGGTTGTATGGGGGGCTTGAGACTATTGTCTGCTGAGAGAGCACTGTATATAGGAGCAGCCACATCTGTAACCCTGGTAGGGCTAGTGGCTAGCTCGTCTATCTCGCACGCCCAAACCGATACAGTTTTGCAAGAGGCGGGCACGATTTATCCGGCTGAGGATACTTACACCTTCGACGGCAAGTCTGGTCAAGCTATTACCATCACGCTAGACAGCGAGGATTTTGATCCGGTTCTTTCGCTGCTCAGTCCCGACCAAACCGAAATCGCCGACAACGATGACTTTGGCGGCACGCTAAACTCTAAAATTATCATTAATCTACCGCAAGATGGCGCTTATACCGTAATAGCTAAGTCGTTTTCAGGCCAGGGAGGCGATTACGACTTAGTTGTGCGTACCTCTACTGAATTTGAGACGACCTATGCCGAAGCCGAGTCCCTATTTAGGGCTGAAGACTACCTCGGGGCTATTGCCGCCTACACCCAGGCGATTGAAATTGATCCTGACCAATCTTCAGCTTATTTGAGCCGTGCCCAAGCGATCCTAGGGCAGGTGTATGTGGGGCAGGGCGATGCCATTCAGGGGCCAGAAGATATTCCTCTGGAGGCGCGCGAGTCGGTGATTTCTGATTTTGAACAGGCTGCCAATCTCCTTGAAGAGAGCGGGTCTACGGACTTGGCTGAGTCCCTGCGAGAGCAAGTAGAGCTGCTGCGCGGCGCTAGCGAATCAAACTAACTTCCAAAAAGAAAGGCAACTTTTCCGGATCAGCCCTCGTCTAAGCAGAAAAGGTGAATGGTAGATGCACCCTGATAAGTCCCACTGGCAATTGCCAGGGGATTTTTTTTGCTTAGGCAGATCGCAGCTAAAAGCTAAAAAAGAGGACGCGGGCCGTAGCCTACATCCTCTAAGGTATTTTAGATCTGACCTGATAGCCTGCTTTAGTTAACCGCTACTTTGCGGTATGGCACAGCAGCGGAGATGTTGATATCGCTAGTCGATACGCGAGCCGGGGCGGCACCCGTAGCACCAATGCTGCGGGCCATGCCTAGGAACATCTGAGGGTTGCCAGCGGTGACTTTTTTCTCTTGAGGAACATACCGCTTGACCTGAGACTGCCACACAACCTGAGGGAAGCCCAGACTGTTGCGGTGGTAGGCGTCGTAACGGGGGTTCTTGATGTGGATAGGACGCTCGCCTTCTTCGCGACCGGGTAGAACCCGACGCCTTTGGTAGGGCACCATGTTGTAGCCGAAGCTAGTGAGATACTCTTCGCTGTCGAGGAGCTCGTCAACTAGGCCCTGAATGCCTTTGTTGGCTACTTTGATAGACCAGGCAATTTTTTCGCGATCGCTGTACACGTCGCGGCCCAAAATCTTCTGTACGCAGTGCTCTACAAATTTGTAGTTACTGTTCTTCTCGTAGAAGCTGCTGTAGAAGGTGGGTGACAGAGCTAGGCCACGGATGAAATCACGCACGGTGATTTGGCCATTGCGCAGCTGCGACTCAAGAAACGTCTGGCGATCGCACTTGAAGGCGTGGAAAAACATCTGCCGATAAGCTGCCTCAATCAGCGCATCCATCTCGCTGGCATCGAACAGATCATCGGTAGAGAATTTTCTAGGCTGCTCGTCGCCACCAATTTCGTAGGCGGCAACGCGCTGATTTTGACTAGATGGGGAATAGTTCAGTAACGGAAGAGACACGTTTGAATCTCCAGAATCTTAGGAAAATTTACAAACTTTGAAAACGATCATACGGGAACGGCTGTCATGAACCTGGGCCACCTGAGTAAATCAACACAGTCCTTAACATTCCACAGGTGTGGACGTTATAGCGGCTGCTGGGCTCAGGGATGGGTCATGCGGCGAGGGTTGATTAAGGTGTCAAACTCTGCTTCAGAGACGTAGCCCAAGGCCAGGACCGCCTGCTTTAGAGTGAGGTTGTGCTCGAAGGCGTGGTGGGCCACGCGCGCGGCCTTATCGTAACCGACGGCTGGGCTGAGGGCGGTCACCAGCATCAGCGACTGCTGTACGTACTGATCGATCTGTTTGTGGTTGGGAGTCATGCCGACGACCAAAAACTGAGTGAAGTTTTGGCAGCTGTCGGCCATTAGCCGAGCTGCCTGCAGCAGGTTGAATATCATCATCGGCTTGTAGACGTTCATGTCGAGGTAGCCGCTGGCTCCGGCAAAAGCCACTGCTGCGTCATAGCCCATCACCTGAACTGCCACCATCGCTAGGGCCTCACACTGAGTCGGATTGACTTTACCGGGCATGATTGACGACCCTGGCTCGTTTTCGGGCAGGTTCAGCTCTGCCAGCCCTGCCCGTGGCCCGCAGCTGAGCAGGCGGATGTCGTTGGCAATTTTATAGAGCGACCCGGCCAGGGTTTTGAGCACGCCGCTGGCCATAACGATGGCATCGTGAGCCCCCATTATGGTGAACTTGTTGGCGGCACTAGCGAAGGGCATAGCGGTGAGGTCGGCAATGTAGGCCGCTGCCGCCTCAGCAAAGCCGGGGCCGGCGTTGAGGCCCGTGCCGAGGGCGGTGCCCCCCAGGGCTAGGGGGTATAGTCCCGGCAGGGCGCTGTCTAGGCGAGCCAAATTGTCGGTAAGCATACCTACGTAGCCTGAAAACTCCTGCCCCAGGGTAATAGGCACGGCGTCTTGGAGATGGGTGCGGCCAATTTTGACAATATCAGCCCAGGCCTGGGCTTTCTCGTCTAGGGCGTCTCTTAGCTGGGTCACGGCGGGGCGCAGCTGTCGAGTGAGCGCCTGGGCGGCGGCAATGTGCATCGCTGTGGGAAAAACGTCGTTGGATGACTGGGACATGTTGACATGGTCGTTGGGGTGAATGGGGGTTTTGCTGCCCATGACGCCTCCGGCTAGCTCAATAGCACGATTGGCAACAACCTCATTGACGTTCATGTTGCACTGGGTGCCGCTGCCCGTCATCCACACGTGTAGGGGGAAGTGGTCGTCGAGCTGGCCTGCGATTACCTCATCTGTGGCCTGTACAATCAGCTCGGCTTTTTCTCTAGGCAGCTTGCCTAGGTCAGCGTTGGCCAAGGCTGAGGCTTTTTTGGCGATCGCGATCGCGTGCACCACCGCCAAGGGCATTTTGTCTTGGCCAATAGAAAAATAGCGAATCGATCGCTGGGTCTGCGCTCCCCAGTAGCAATCGCTGGGTACGGCGATCGCCCCCATGCTGTCGGTTTCCTGGCGCGTTTTCGAGCTTGAATCGGCCATTGGTTCTGTTCCCCAGAGCTGCTTCCTCCGATTCAACCACATGCCCGTGGGTCAGTGCCAAATACGGCCTAGCGACGGCGCTGTTTGCTGACCATTTTGCGCGACAGCCGCAGATTGATAGCTTCGCGATCGGCCCAGTCTTGCAGCACTCGCAGAAAGATGTGCTTGTCTTGACCCTGAAGCACGGCGGTTTGATCGGCGGTTTCAATGCTGTAGGGGTAGCCGCCGCCAATAATCACCTCGCCGCGGACCCAGTTGAGGTAGTCGGTTATAGACCCGCTCTCCCACATCCAGCGGGGCATCTCTAGGCGTACGGGGTAGCCGTCGCGGGTTGTCTTGAGATAGGTGAAGGCAATCTGGTCGCCGTGGGGGCCGTACTGGTCAAGAATGCCGCCGCG
>JBARUP010000190.1:0-2451 GCA_049645805.1 Nodosilinea sp. | reverse complement strand
ATGTAGTAGTTTTCTCTTTTAGATATTCCTAACAATCTTCAAAAACCTGTTAAAATCGACAGGCATCTTAAAGACCCAAAGATTTGTCCTCACCAGAAAAACGCACGAGTTCTACCGTGCTGAGATTCTGTATTATTTTTGGAAAATATAAAACGCTGCACTCTGTGGAATCTGGCGATTCCTTTAAAAAGCTGGACTCATGCTCTGTAGTGGAAAGCTCAAGCCTTAATTGAGGCTAATAAATAATCACGCCCTAATTGTAACACAGATTACTTTTCTGTCGTGAGCCCGAGGATACTGAGGTAGAACAAACGTTCTCGGATAGTTTTTTTCAGGGTGGATGTCTTGAGAGGCATATTTTTGTCTGGCGGGAGTTCCTTTAGTTTTTGGTGTGACCGCCGTATCGACAAGTCCGCCGCTGAAAATGCTCTTAGCAGGAACTCCCGCTGTTTGGTTACACAGACTTCAGCAACCTCAGCGGCTGTAGAGCTGGGTTAGGGTAAGCAGGCGATCGCTCAGGGACTGCGTAAGCAGTGTAGAGCTGCGGTAGCGCCAGCGCCAGTTGCCGTCGTTGTGGCTGGGGTCGTTCATGCGCGATCGCCCGTCCAAATCCAGCAGATCTTGCAGAGGAAGAATAGCCAAATCGGCCACCGAGGCCAGCGCCGTACGAATCAGGAGCCAGTTGATGTCTTCAATAGCTTCGGGAGAGTGGTAGCCAGCATAGCGAGCCAGAAACTGTTTTTCGGCGTCGCTAGCCTGCTGCCACCAGCCAATGGCGGTGTCGTTGTCGTGGGTGCCCGGATAGACCACGGTATTTCTGGTGTAGTTGTGGGGCAGGTAAGGGTTGTCGGGGTCGTTGCCAAAGGCGAACATTAAAATTCGCATGCCCGGAAAGTCAAAGTGATCCCGCAGGGCTTCGACTTCAGGGGTGATGATGCCTAAATCTTCCGCCATAATCGGCAGCGTACCTAGGGCCTGCTTGAGGGCGTTGAAGAACCGCTCCCCCGGGGCCTTAATCCATTCGCCGTTCATCGCAGTTTCTTCCCCAGCGGGCACCTGCCAGTAGGCTTCAAAGCCGCGAAAGTGGTCAACTCGGACGATGTCAACGTACTGAAGCGTGACCTGAAAGCGCTTGACCCACCAGGCAAAGTCCGTTTTTTCGACCCGCTCCCAGTCGTAGACCGGATTACCCCAGAGCTGCCCTGTGGCGCTAAAGTAGTCGGGCGGTACGCCAGCAATAAACGCGGGCTCAAAGGTGTTGGGGTCGAGCTTAAAGATCTGTGGATCGGCCCACACGTCGGAGCTGTTGTGGCACACGTAGATAGAAATATCACCAACGATCTTGATATTTTTGTCGTTGGCGTACTGGCGCAGCTTTTGCCACTGCTCAAAGAATTTAAACTGCACAAACTGGTGATACTGAATCTGGTCCTTTAAAACGTCTCGCTGCGTCTGCACTGCCGCTGGGTCGCGGCGGGCAATGGCGGGTTCCCAGTAGTTCCAGCTTTTGCCCTCGTTGGCCTCTAGCAGGGCCATAAACAGCACAAAGTCGTCTAGCCACGACGCCTGTTCCCGGCAAAACTGGTCAAAGGCTGTCTGCTGGTCGGATGAGCGGTCGTTCAAGAAGCGGTCGTGGGCGAGCTTCAGAAAATGCGTTTTGTGGGCAATGACCCGTTCAAAATCTACTCGCTCGGGGTCAACATCGCTCAGGGGGGTCAAATCATCGGCATCGAGCAAACCCTCAGCGGCTAGCTGATCTAGATCAATCAGCAGCGGATTGCCCGCAAAGGTGCTGAAGTTCATGATGTAGGGAGAGTGCTCGTAGCCCGTAGGCCCAAGCGGCAGAACCTGCCACAGCGTTTGCCCGCTTTTGGCCAGAAAATCAACAAAGGAGTAGGCGGCTTCGCCCAGGTCGCCAATGCCGAAGCGGCTGGGTAGAGAGGTAGGATGCAGCAAGATGCCGCTGGCACGTTGAAAGCTCATAGGATTTTGCGATCGCGCTTAGATGCAGGTTGGAGACGAGAGCGAAACGGTTGAGTAGAGAGGAGGTCTAGCCTAACTGTGACTAAGACTCAGCGCCTGCCGTCGGGAACTTACCCTTTTTAACTTAAGCTCAGGCGCAGCTAGCCGTGCGCCAGTGCTATCAGTCGAGCCTTGTTGCCCGAACCCGAACCCGGACCCGAACCCGACGGAGCGGCTGGAAACTGACGCCGTGCCGCTACCCACCCCAGGATAGTCATAGCCGAAGGCTTTGCTCTCTGTCTCTATCTAAAAGGGGGGATAGATCTTGTCTCTGTGGTCAAGAGCAGCTGCTGCTCACAAAGACTTTACGCAGTCGCTTTGATTTGTTGGTTTTCCGTTGGCAGTACGTAACGGATATGTATGTTTAAACGAGCCTTAGACCCCGGCGGCTCGTTTAGCCCTGTAGTTGAGCGATCGTCACCCTAGGAC
>JBARUP010000189.1:0-2032 GCA_049645805.1 Nodosilinea sp. | reverse complement strand
CCTCGTAGGTGAGGTCGCGGGGGTGCAGGGTGTGAGCTTGACCCCGCTCGTCGATAACCACCCAGTTTTTTTTGCCCTCGGGCCGGTCTACCACCCCTAAACGAGGCTGCCCCTGGTGCTTAAATTCGACTAGCGTTCCTTTATCAACCAAGCCAACACCCTAGCGATCGCCATCTTTAGCCTAGCCTAGCCTTCCCCATTCACATAGGGCAGCAGAGCAATGATGCGGGCACGCTTGATGGCAGTAGTGAGATCCCGCTGTTGTTTAGCGGTCAAGCCGGTGATGCGACGAGGCAAAATTTTGCCTCGCTCGGTGATGAACTTGCGGAGCAAATCGACATCTTTGTAGTCAATTGGGTCTCCGGGCTTGATTGGAGATACTCGACGACGGAAGTAGGCCATGGGTGATAGTTACTTGATTTCTTTGTGTACGGTGTGCTTGTTGCAGTGAGTGCAGAATTTCTTCAGCTCAATGCGGTTTGTCGTGTTGCGACGGTTCTTTTGGGTGGTGTAGCGCGATACACCGTTAGAGCGCTTGTCCGGGTTGGTCCGGCACTCTGTGCACTCTAGGGTAATGACGAGGCGAACGCCTTTAGCCATGACAGGTCACTTAATAAGGTGGGCAAAAAAATTAAGACACAGCCTTCTATTATTTCACAGCTAGCCCAGATCTGCCAATGGCGATCGCATAGAGCTGTCTAGGGTTATCGGCAATCCTTATATAGACGTGCTGTAGCTGAACTCAGAGGCGATCGCAATCTGGGCGCAGGCCTCTGCATCGGAGAGAGCATCGTGGTGGTTGAGCGGTATGCCTAGGTAGTCGCACACGTTGGGCAGCTTGGTGGGGCGAATATTCCATGACTGACGAGCCAGCTTAACCGTGCAGACAAACTCTGGGACGGGAGGCTCAATACCGTGGGCCTGACAGCAGGCGTAAAGCACACTGCGATCGAAGGGCGCATTGTGGGCGACAAAAAAGTCTGCTCCAGCCAGCATTACTGCTACGCTGGGCCACAGCTCAGCGAAATCGGGCTGGTTCGCCACCTGTGCCCAGGTAATGCCGTGGATGTGGGTGAACTCAAACTGACGGCGCGGAGGGCGAATTAGGTGGTGAGCTTTGTTTATCACCTGCCCCTGTTCGACTCGCACTAGGCCAAGGGCACAGGCGCTGTCGCGGTAGCGATCGGCGGTTTCAAAATCGAGGGCAACAAAGGTTGTCATGGGCAGTGTCTACCGGGCATCTTCGTCAGAATACCCGCTCTGGACTCGCCAGCCTAGGACAATTCTGGAAATGAAAATACCCGAGAATTTTGATTCCTTTTAAGGGCGCAGAGCCTGCGCCCCTACACGGGGTATCTTTTTGCCTGGAAACTATCCTAGGCCTTTGATGCAATGCTTATCGCCTCGCATTGGGCCATCTGTAACAGTAAATCGGGACAATTGGACAATCAGTCGGGGTTTGGCAATTCTTTCTCTAGGGAGTTGTTGCCTTCAATGTGGCGTTCGTACCACTGCATCAGCGGCGTTGTCGTGACGCCGTGGAGTGCTACTGAGAGGGCAACGGTAGTTAGCGTTACCCAGGAAATTAGCTCGCCGACCTCCCCCTTAAGGCCACTACCTAGAGCGTAGGTTAGGTAGTACAGAGAACCCACGCCGCGAATGCCAAACCAGCCTATCAGCCAGCGCGTGCTGGGGTGAACCGGCGACCGGATGGTGCTAATTAACGCGCCTAAGGGACGAATGATAAAGAGTAGCGAACCCGCAATTAGCAGGGCCGGTACCGCAAACCGCAGCATCGGTTCAAGGCGAAGCATCGACCCGAGCAGCAAAATAGTGGCTACTTCAGCTAGTGTTTCGAGCCGCTCCATAAACTCCAGGCGGGAAGACGACTCTTCAGATTGCTGAGTGCTGTGGTACTGCTGGCACATGGTGACCCCAGCAACAAAAACCGCCAGAAAGCCGTAGCCATACACAAGTTCAGCAATCGAATAGCTCATCAGCATAATGCTGAGAGCCACAAAATCTTCCATCA
>JBARUP010000188.1:0-5346 GCA_049645805.1 Nodosilinea sp. | reverse complement strand
GAACGTGCCAGAATAAAGACTGAATTTAATATAATCCCTTTATTTTTGTCTGTTGATCAGTCTCCTAGCTAAAATCCGCGATATCTTCCTGCGCTGGTGGGGCGACTTCACCCTCCAAACCCGGCTGATGGCTGGGGCAACATTGGTGGTGTCACTAATTACTAGCGCCCTCACCTTTTGGGCCGTCAACACCATTCAGATGGATGCCCGCCTCAATGACACCCGCTTTGCCCGTGATCTGGGCCTGCTGCTGGCCGCTAACGTCGCACCGATGGTCGACGAAGCCGACCGCGCTGAGCTAGCCCGCTTTTCCTATAGCTTTTATCAAAGCACCTCCAGCGTGCGCTACATGCTCTACGCCGACGAAAACGGCGACATTTTCTTCGGCATTCCTTTCTCTGAAACAGCGGTAAAAAGCTCGCTCACCCTGCGGCGGCGGATGCAGCTGCCCGAGGGCTATGCTCACAACACCGATCGCCCTTTGGTGCGTCAGCACCTGACCCCTGCGGGCGAAGTCACCGACGTATTTGTGCCGCTCAATCACAACGGCACCTATCTAGGCGTACTGGCCCTAGGCATCAACCCCAACCCAACAGTGGTTGCCTCCTCCCACCTGACGCGAGACGTCACCATCGCCGTATTTATTTCTATCTGGGTCATGGTGATTTTGGGGGCGGTGTTCAACGCGCTGACCATTACCCAGCCGATTAAGGAGCTGGTGCTGGGGGTCAAAAACGTTGCGGCGGGCAACTTCAACCAGCGTATCGACCTGCCCCTAGACGGTGAGCTAGGCGAGCTAATCTACAGCTTTAACGACATGGCCGAGCGCTTAGAGCGCTACGAAGAGCAAAATATCGAAGAGCTGACTGCCGAGAAGGCCAAGCTCGAAACCCTGGTCTCAACTATTGCCGACGGCGCTATTCTGCTTGATAGCGACATGCACGCTGTGCTAGTCAACCCCACCGCTCGCCGCATTTTTGGCTGGGAACAGCAGAATCTAGACGGCAGCAGTATTTTAGAGCACTTCCCCACTCCAGTGAGGGTGCAGCTAACGCGGCCTCTAATGCAAGCGGTTAAGGGTGATTCAGCGGCGATGGAGTTTCGAGTACCGATTACCGAACCAGTCAGTCGCACGCTGCGAATTCTGCTAAACACCGTGCTTGACCAAGCGAAGGAAAACGTCAAAGGTCTAGCCATCACCGTTCAGGATATTACCCGCGAGGTCGCCCTCAACGAGGCCAAGGCCCAGTTCATTAGCAACGTCTCCCACGAGCTGCGCACGCCGCTGTTCAATATTAAATCGTTCATTGAGACTCTGCACGAGTACGGCGAGGACCTCAGCGACAGCGAGCGCCAGGAATTCCTCGAAACCGCCAACCACGAAACCGATCGTCTGACCCGCCTAGTCAACGATGTGCTCGACCTGTCGCGCCTAGAGTCGAGCCGTCAGTATCAGCTCACCGCCGTCGATATTATCCAGCCCATCGAGCAAACGCTGCGGACCCATCGGCTCAACGCTAAAGATAAGCAGATCACGCTCCTGCAGGATGTAGAACCCAACCTGCCGTCGGTCATTGGTAACTACGATCTGCTGCAGCAGGTGTTTAGCAATTTAGTTGGCAACGCTCTCAAATTCAGCGAGCCCGGCGATCAGGTTATGCTCCGCGCCCACCAAATTATTCCCTGTGGGGACGGCCCGGCTGAGACAGGTTTTATTCGAGTCGAAATTTCTGATACCGGTATTGGTATTGCCTCAGAAGACCAGCAGGCTATCTTCGATCGCTTCTTTCGAGTCGAGAACCGGGTTCATACCCTAGAGGGCACCGGCCTAGGGCTTTCTATCGTCAAAAACATCATTGAGAAGCACAGCAGTCAGGTACATCTAATCAGCGAGGTGGGTATCGGCACCACCTTCTGGTTTGACGTGGCGGCTTGCGAACCGGATGCGATCGAAGCGCCAGCTACCGACAGCAAACACCAGATCAAAAGTAAAGACCTCGCGATCGCGGTTGCCAGCCCCCTATCGCCGGAGCCTTCGCTGCTGGCCCCAAAAGCCGACCAAAACTAGCGGGTCATTCCACTAGGGCGCTTTTAGGGCGCGCTGCCGTAATGGCTAATTCTTTAGCAGCTGGGACTCAGTGTTGCAGTTGCTCAAACAGACGCTGAACTAGGCCCAGATCCTTCACTCCGGGGTGCTGCTCAACGCCGCTGGACAAATCAATACCGTCAGGCTGGAGCGTTGAGAGGGCGGTCCGCACGTTTTTGGGCGTCAGGCCACCGGCCAGCAGCCAGGGACAGGCGGGGGTGAAGGAAACTAGGGCGTTCCAGTCGAGCGTTAGCCCCGTGCCGCCGAGATGCTGAGGATGATAGGCGTCGAGGATGAGGGCATCGACATGGGGAACGTAGGTTTTGGCCTGCACTAGGTCTTTACAGGCGCGTACGCAAACAGCCTTAATAATTGAAACACCGGGTAGCTCAGCTCGCAGCTGCTGACACTGCTCTAAAGATTCTTGGCCGTGGAGCTGAACGTGGCTGAGGCTGGCCTGTCGCGCCACGGAGCACACCTCCGCCAGAGGTGCGTTGGCAAACACTCCCACCGTCTTGACGACTGTTTGAGCCGCATCTAGGGCCTGGGTGATTGTCGCTAGAGCAGCAGGATCAACATAGCGAGGCGACTGGGTGACGCAGATAAAGCCCAGGTGGGTTGCACCACGGCGAGCGATCGCGATCGCCTGCTCAGCCTGAGTAATGCCACAAATCTTGACCCACATGTTAACTCTATTGAACATTTCGCTGGGGTGATGTCGCCAGATTTTTATAATTCAACCATGCCGACGCTGCCTAACGCTGGGCCTGCCAAGGCTAAACGCTGAGCAGATGCCGTTGAAGTCTGCGGCTAAGGCCCAAATTTCAGCCTAAGGCTTAATCTTAGACCTCACAACGGAGAAACAACATTGCTATTTTCTAACCTACTGCTTGCCGCTTATACCGTACCGACTACCCCGGAGTGGTCGTATAAAGTGGCGCTGATCATGATTACCTGCAACCTGTTTGTACTGGCGATCGGCAAGTACGCCATTCGCAAGCCTGGTGTAGGTCCGGCCCTGCCTGTGAGCCTGCCCATGGTATTTGAGGGCTTTGGTTTACCTGAGCTGCTGGCGATCGCCAGCCTGGGGCACATCCTGGGCACCGGCATGATTCTTGGCCTGGGCAACGCTGGGCTGTTGTAGTATCCCCCCCAGCACCGCCCAGCGAGTTTGTGGGCCGATTGGTAGAATAAGGCATATCCCAGACCTAGCCCAAGCCTTTGATAGGGCTTTAGGTCTGGTTTAGCATTTTGTGACTCGGCATTTGTGACATTCAATAGGGGTTAGGCAATGCAATCTAGCTGGCGTATCGGGGCAATTTCGGGTATTCCCCTATTTATTGATAGCTCCTGGTTTATTATCCTGCTGCTAGTTACCGTGTCCTACGGGCTAGAGCCCAGCTGGCACTCAGCCTGGGGCAATTTGGCCTGGGTGATGGGGTTTGCCCTAGCGCTGCTGCTGTTTGCCTCGGTGCTGCTGCACGAGCTGGGCCACAGCATGGCCGCAAAGGAGCAGGGTATTGCGGTCAACTCGATTACGCTGTTTTTATTCGGCGGTATTGCCTCAATTGACGAAGAGTCTAAAACCCCGGAAGACGCGCTCAAAGTAGCGATCGCAGGCCCTCTGGTTAGCTTTGGCCTGTTTCTGCTGCTCACCGCTGTTTCCCAGGTGCCGTCTCTGCCGACGCCGGTGTCGGTGATTACCGGCAGCGTTGCTCAGATCAACCTGGTGCTGACGCTGTTCAACATGATTCCCGGCCTGCCGCTCGACGGCGGGCAGGTGCTTAAGGCCCTAGTGTGGAAGTTCACCAACAGCCGCATCAAGGGCATTCGCTGGGCGGCGCGATCGGGGCAGCTGCTGGGCTGGCTGGCGATCACCTTCGGGCTGCTCGCGGCCCTGGTCTACCAGGCGTTTTCTGGCTTCTGGATTGCCGCCATTGGCTGGTTTGCTCTGCGCAACGCTGCTGCCTACAATCAGGTCACCAACCTGCAAGAGGCTATGCTGGCCCTTACCACCGCCGATGCAATGACTCGCGACTTTCGCGTTGTGGATGCAGATATATCGCTGCGGCAGTTTGCCGACACCTACCTGCTCGACGAGAACCGCGCCCCGGCCTACTTTGCCGCCTCAGACGGACGCTACCGAGGTTTGGTCGGCGTTGACGACATGCGAGCAATCGAGCGTAGCCAGTGGGAAACGCTACCCCTTCACCACATTGCTAAGCCCCTGTTAGACATTCCTTCGGTGCGGGAAGACGCGCCGCTCACCGAAGTCGTCGAGCAGCTTGAAGCGCGACAGCTTTCACGGCTGACGGTTTTGACCCCTGCCGATGCTGTAGCGGGCACGGTTGATCGAGGCGATGTGGTGCGCGCGATCGCCGATCACCTCGGTCTGCGTATTTCCTCTGCCATGATTCAGCGCATTAAAGACGACGGGCAGTACCCACCAGGGCTACAGCTTCCTTCGATCGCCAAGTCGGTGATTGAGGAAGCCGGAGCCTAGAGGAGCCTTTTGCTACGCCATTCCGAATTCTGCCACTAGGGCCTCGTCGCAATCGTCGGCAATGGTAGCCACAATGGTCATTACGCGGGAAACTTCAGCAGCAGAAATGTCTTTCAAGATGCGGCTTGAGATGACCAGCACCTGATCGCCGGAGATACCAAAACGCGCTTCGAGAGTTTCGTTGCAGTTTTTCTCTAGCAGCTGCTTCATCAGCCGAGACTCGTCTTTAGCGGGCAGACTCAGCACCGCCGACCAGACCGATAGCGTGTCGGTTTCGGTTTCGCCGGTCAGCTGCACATAAACCTCCACGCTGCCGTATTTAAAGCGCCAGAGATGGCCTTCGGTGGTTTGGCTAACCATCGCTCCATCGCCCTGGTCGAGGCTAGCAATAACCGCCTCAACAGTTCCCACGTAGGACATATCGTCGAACTCATCATCGGTCAATGGAGAATCCAGATCCATATCCATGGTGTCGTCAGCCATCACAAACCCCTGGTAGCTATTGCCGAAACGCGTTGCCGGATCAGTTTATCGCGGGCAGGATACTTTGAGTAGGCCCGGGCTTGAAGACAAAGCCCAAACGTCAGGCGATCGCTGCACCTCCCCAACTGTATCCCCTTGCGCCTTTGCTGACTATCCCCCATTGCTCATAAACGGCCTGGCTATCCCGCCGCTTCGGCCTTCTCCTGAAACTGGTCCTCTAGGGTGTCAAAGCTGAAGCTTCTCGACTCGGGCTCCCCAGAGGGCTCTTCAGAGG
>JBARUP010000187.1:0-4564 GCA_049645805.1 Nodosilinea sp. | reverse complement strand
GTTGTCGATCCCTAAAGTGCAGGTTTTGCCCGCAAAACAGATCGTTATCTTAATTCACTGGAGATTTGCTGTAGTGCTCTTATTTAAGCCCTGGCTACCCCCAAGGCAGCTGCGAGCCGGGCGGCTTCAGCGTAGTGGGGCTAGGGTAAATATCCTCAGAACTATCGCAGTTGGTTTAGCCCTAGTTGCGCAGGTCTTGGTGCCGTCCCCGGCTAGCTCAGAGGTATCTGCTCCAGCGATAGATGCCGATAGCGGACTGACTCTCGGTGAGACCAATTATTTACCTCAAAATAGCGCGATCGCAGATACTGCCCTGCTGCTGGATCTGTCGGACCGTACCCTTTACGTCTACAACCGGGGAACCGTGCTGAATACGTTTGCGGTAGCCATTGGCCGCGAGGGCTGGGAAACTCCCACAGGTCGATTCACCGTATTTCAGATGCAGCAAAACCCTGTTTGGGAGCACCCCTTCACCGGAGAGCTAGTACCTGCCGGAGACACTAACCCTCTAGGACACCGCTGGATTGGTTTTTGGAGTGACGGCACCAACGCCATTGGCTTTCACGGCACACCCCAAGAATCCTCAATTGGGCAAGCCGTTTCTCACGGTTGTGTCAGGTTGCACAACCGCGATGTCGTGACCCTTTACGAGCACGTTGCCATTGGTACGCCGGTCTATGTCACGCCCTAGCCCCACTGGGAAGGTTCTTGCTCAAGTGAGCTTGATAGCCGCGATCGGCGCAGCTTTAACCATTCCTAGAAGACATCTGGATAAGACATCAGAGTGAGCAGAACTTCCTAACCCGATCAAACTCCGGATCTTGCCAGGAGTAGGCAAAGTG
The DNA here is from genome assembly GCA_049645805.1 of Nodosilinea sp. Classification (GTDB taxonomy): domain Bacteria; phylum Cyanobacteriota; class Cyanobacteriia; order Phormidesmidales; family Phormidesmidaceae; genus Nodosilinea. The sequence goes on along the minus strand of JBARUP010000187.1, from coordinate 3,722 downwards.
GCTTACCGAAGTAATGTCCGGGGCCGAACGACGCAGGGCTTCCATTTGAGTTTCGAGGGCCGGACGATTGTAGGTGGCCTGTCCCCAGATTCCCGCTAGAGCCGGTGTAACGGTGGGAGGTGTGCCGCTCGGCATCATAGTCTGCACGCGACGCACGCCGTCTAAAATGCAGCCGGCATGACCACACACCGCGTAGGCCATAGGGTGCCAGGTCATCCAGGTGGGAAAACGCTCCCAGTACTGCAAGCGCGAGTCGTAGCCGCCGGTACCCACCGTCTGGTTGCCCTCAGGGAAAAACACCGCCCCTGGCTGAATACCGGTGCGCTGGGCCTGCTCTCCAGCCATTTTTACAAAGTCAACGATTCCCTGCACCGCGTGGGCAACGCTGAGCTGCCAAAGTTCGGCCTGAAGCCGGGGCCGCAGGCTGGCGGGGGTGGGCGGTGCCTGGCCCGGCTGTAGGGGAGGGGAAGGGGTGCGGCTCTGCCACAGGGGCTCTGGCTCGCTAGGGTAAAGGTCGCGTACGTCCTGAATATCGCGATCGACTAGGTGACCGCGACTGATATAGCGACGAATTAGCTCTTGCCCCTGCTGATTTACGGCTCGACGCAGCAGAGCGTCCCGCGAGGCCTGCCCGTAGATCCACAGGTCATCGACGCTATCGGCCACCGAGTTGGGGCCGACTCCGCGAGGATAGCGTACGTAGTCAAACAGCACGCCATCAGGCTGTCGCCTCAGCACGGCCCCCAGCATGCGGCTGTAGTCGGCCTGGGCCTGGGTATTGTACGGGTCAACAAAGACCTCGTCGGCGTTGCTCGAGGCCCCGGACTTGGCGTAGGTATAGGTACTCTGACCGCGCCCGTTGAGCGCTAGCGCCTGCTCGCGGTCAGCCCGCAGCCCGTAGGAGTAGCCGAAGTTGAGGGCAAATACCCAGGCATCGACTTTGAGCCCCCGCTGGCGACCCTTTTCCAAGGCCTCGGCAAACAGGTCGCGACGCTCATAGCCAGGAGTTTGTACCACCGAGGGCCACACCGTGGGGTTGTCAGCCTGGGGCAGCAGTACCTGACCACCGTAGAACACTTCTACATAAACTTCGTTGTAGCCTAGGTTGACTACGCGATCGAACAGGGCATCTAGAATGCCGGGCTGCAGGTCACAGGGATATAGACGCAGCCACACAGCCTGACGCTGAGGCCAGGTGCGGCTGCGACACTGGCTCATGGCTTCGGTGTGCTGACGCACTAGGGTCTGATACTGCTCCTGAGCGGCGGCGTCTCCGGTAAGAGCGGTCTGGCGCAGATTTTCTTTAGTTAAAGCATCTGCCTGAGTTACCTGGCAGTAGGCATTGAGGGCAAGGGCGGGGGCTATACCCGCGGGGGGAAGTACCCCCAAGCCCACCAGCCCCGAGACCAAAGCTACCCCGTGCAAAAGTAAGGGCTTCGCCAACCGCTGGAGCGAACTACGCAGGTGAGCTTTAGAAAAATGGCTGACCATAGGTGAGTGACAAGGCCGTTGTGTGCGGACGTTTCAGAGTAGCGTTTGAGTCTAAAAAGCGCTCTACTTTTCTTCTCCCGGAAATCTTTCTTCTTCTACAGTCGCCACAACTGTGGGAAAAAGGTTGTTGAGATCTAGATCGGGCACATTGGCCAGCAGAGCCTGCAGCTTCATGCGCTGGATGTAGGGCCATCCGCCGCTGACTTCAATATCTTTGAGTAAAGCATAGAGATGCTGACGGTTGTCGGGTAGGGCATCGCGAAAGAGCGTTTCGCAAATGTCGCGGTGCTGCTGCTCCAGCAGCCGCAGCAGAGCCAGCAGGCTGAGACTCTGCCCTCGACGGGACAGAGCGGTGCGCTCGATCGACTGAGCCAGGGTTTTAAGATCGGCTGGCAAGCTTTCACTGCGATCGCCAGGGGGGTAGTCAGTCATGGGGCTAGGCCAAGCATCTGTATAAATAGCTTAATGTTAGCTGCACAGGGCCAAAAGCCTCGTCAGTTTTTTGTAAAGCCCTGCCTGCTCAGGGTTTATGCTGCCAGACTGCCTGCCGAGCCCTTGTCTAGGCTAGGGGGCTTCAAATCTTAGGAAAGAGGCCCAGAGCCATGTAGAATGCTTACTTGAGGCTTTACTAGGCTGAGGGCAGTCCCAGCATCGTTGCCGGGTAGGAGCTAACACTCCCGCCGCTCGCGATGGTCATTGGCGCAGCCTCTTGGAGGTGTCATGATCGCCCTTGGGGCGGTCGCGTCAGGGCCTTCTGAACAGCGCCATAAGCCCAGAGCCAACGGCTGTCGCATTGTTTGAATAGTTTGACAGCGCCTTTTACATACTAATTTTTGAGGTAGACCATGAGGTATCGCGCCCTCTTAGTTGCATTCTTGGCCATCTGCCTGAGTGTACTGACAGCCTGTAGTGAAGCGCCCAGTGCTAGCAGTAATGTACCCCTGACCTACGACGAAATTCGCAACACGGGTCTAGCCAACAAGTGCCCCCAGCTTTCTGAAATGACTCGAGGCAGCATTTCTCTTGAGGACGGTAAGACTTACAAACTAGTGGGCATGTGCATTGAACCCACTGCTTACTTTGTTAAAGAAGAAGCGTCCAAGCGTCAGAGCGCTGCCTACATTCCTGGCAAGGTGCTTACCCGCTACACCTCCAGCTTGGACCAGGTGCGTGGCGATCTAAAACTACAGTCCGACGGTAGCCTGCTGTTTGCGGAAACCGGCGGCATGGATTTCCAGGCTATTACCGTACAGCTGCCCGGTGGTCAGCAGGAGCCTTTCTTGTTTACGGTTAAAGGGCTTATGGCTGAGTCGCAGCCTGGGCAAAACGCCCTGACTACCTCCACCGACTTTGAGGGAGACTACAAGGTGCCCTCCTACCGCACGGCTAACTTCCTTGATCCTAAAGGCCGTGGTTTAGCTACCGGCTACGATACTGCGGTGGCTCTGCCTGCTAGCGGCGACAGCGAAGAGTACGCCAAGGAAAACATGAAGTCCTTTGACATTGGCCAGGGGCATATCTCTCTGCGAGTATCCAAAATCGACGGTTCTAGCGGCGAAATTGGCGGCACCTTCGAGGCTGAACAGCCCTCTGACACCGATATGGGAACCGCTGAGCCAGTTGACATTAAGGTTCAGGGTGTCTTCTACGCCCGCCTCGAAGAGGCCTAGGGGCAGCTAACCCAACGCTTTGAATGAATTAGGAAGGGGCAGTGCTCCTTCCTTTTTTGTAGCCTAGGTTTTGTGGCCTAGACAAGTGGGTGAGCTAGTCCAAACGAAGAACAGGCTAGCGGCAGCCTAACTCCTGCGGGCGCTGGCTATGCCTTGATCGTGACCCACGCTGTCGTGTATTTGATTTTGCCTAATTACAATCAGCCGACTATAGCCTAGGCACCAGGATCTAGTACTCCTACCTGGTTTAGGTCACCTGACTGCTCCAGTGTGAGCACAACGGCTTGCCCAGACCTGGGAACTGCTCCAGTTAACGCTGTAATGTTGACCTGGTGGGTGACTAGAACAATGACGCCTGGGCTGGGCTGGCTGCGTAAGTATTGCTGTAGCTCAGTCGTTTGCGCTGTGGCCGTAGTGCGATCGCGAAAAAAAGAGTTTAGCGGCGCGTAGGCCTGCACTGGCCCTATGTCGAGCAGAGTAGCGGTGTCTAGGCATCGACACCACTGGCTAGAGAGAACCTGAGTTACCGCAACCTGCCGCTCTCGAAAAGCGGCTCCAATC
>JBARUP010000186.1:0-4895 GCA_049645805.1 Nodosilinea sp. | reverse complement strand
AAACTCAGGTATGGGGGGCCGGAGGCTACTACGCCCGCATTTTTCTCAACGTTAAGGGCCGCGAACCCCAGGGCACCGTGGCCATGGCCGACTACGAAACTCTCAGGGATGAACTGGCGGCCAAGCTCTCTGATCTCACCGATCCCAGAGGGAATCCCCTGCCGGTGAAGGTATTCAAACCCCAGGAAATCTATCAGAAAGTGCGGGGGCGCGCTCCAGATCTAATCGTGTACTTTGATGACCTAGCCTGGCGCTCGGTAGGTAGCGTAGGCATCAATAGCTTCTACACCGTTGAAAACGACACCGGCCCCGACGACGCCAACCACGCCCCCCTTGGGATGATGATCTTCCACGACCCAAAATCGCCTCAAGGTGGGCAAGTGATGCAGGGAGCACAGCTCTACGATATTGTGCCAACTTTGCTAAGCCGCTACGGCGTTGAAGCGCCAGCAGGGCTGCGGGGAAAAGTGCTGTCAGTTTAGCAACACGCTAGTTTAGCGACACGCTGATTGATCAGAAGCAATCAGCGAAAGATAGTATCGACCGCTTCCCAGAAACCAAATGGACTATTCCAAGAAGCGTGTGAGCGCGGCACTGTAGGTTTGATAGGGTTTTACCCCGGTCAGGGTTTCCAGTAGCTCACCGTTTTTGAAGAACATAACTGACGGTATACCCTTGAGGCCAAATCGCTTAGATATTGACTGATTGGCGTCGAAGTCCATTTTCAGAACGCTGACGCGATCGCCCCACGCCTCTGCCAGCTGGTCGATTAGCGGCGCTACCTGTTTACAAGAGCCGCACCAGGAAGCTGTGCAATCGATAACCAGCAGTGATTCTTTTGCCAGCAGCGAGTCAAGTTCTGCTTCATCTTTGATGAAATGAGCCGCGCCCGTTTCTTCCTGCCCTAGCTGAGCCAGGTCGCTAGCCACTTCGGCAAAGGAGCGGCTGCTGTTGATAGCTTTGAGCTGCGCTGGTGCATTAGGGCCGACCTGCGGCCGTCGCTGATAGTACTCAACTACCGGGGCCATCTCTTCCCCATAGCGCTCTAAGCGGTGGCGAATTGCCGAGACGGGCTCGCGCCGCCCGCCCTCAGCCCAAAGGCGGTTAATCAATAAACCAGGTTTCGCCTCTAGATAAACCGCTGGGGCATTGGGTAGACCAACCGCTGCCAGCCAGTCATCAAGTGTCTGAGCCTGAGCCAGGGTGCGCGGGAATCCCTCCAGCACCCATCCTTGCAGCATGGCATCGGGCTGCTCCAGCCGTTTCCGCATTAGCTTCATCACTAAAGCATCGGGAACTAGGTTCTCTGCCTCTACATAGGGCTGTACCTCAGGGCCGATCTCAGCAGCCTGAGTGATCGCCTCGCGCAGCAGCTTTCCAGTAGAAATGTGGGGAACACGCCAGCGCTTGGCTAGTTCAGCAGCCTGGGCTTTTACCCCAGCACCGGGCGGTCCTAGTAAAACGACGTGTCTGAATGTCATTAACTAATCCCCTGTGGTGATGTAGATAGGTGAGAGAGCAGGTGGGGTGAAGCTGTCGGGCTGACGCAGGTGCGTAGGCAGGTGGATACAAAATAGTCTCTAACGACTTTGCCACGAATTCGGCGGTAAATTTTTTCGAGCTCGACCCAGACAAACAGCAGAGTGCTAAAACCAAAACAAATTAGCAGCTCAAAGGTGCTAAGCAGATGCGTGCCAAAGAAGTTTCGCAGCGGCTCGACGTAGATCAGCAGGAGCTGAAGCAAGCAGGTTACAATCACCGCTACCAGCACAAAGGGGTTTGAGAGGGGCGACATTTCGATCGCTAGGCGAGTGTTAGAGCGCACGGCGATCGCGTGGCCCATCTGCGCTAAACAAAGGGTCGTAAACACCATTGTCTTCCAGCGATCGGGGTCGCCACCCTGCTGCGCCCAGTGGTAGGCCCACACCATCATTGTCACCGTAATAACCGCAAACACAATCCCGATCCGCAGCATGTAGGCCCCCAGACCACGGGCGAAAATGCTCTCTTGGGGGTCATGGGGGGGGCGATCCATCACGTCGGGTTCGGCGGGTTCTACCGCCAGGGCCAGGGCCGGAAAGCCGTCGGTCACCAGGTTCATCCACAAAATTTGCAGCGGCGACAGGGGCACATCTAAAATCGGCAAAATCAGCGGCGATAGGGCAATGGTGAGCAGTTCACCAATGTTAGAGCCGAGAATGTACTTTACAAAGCGGCGAATATTGGTGTAGACCACCCGGCCCTCTTCGGTGGCGGCGACGATGGTGGCAAAGTTGTCGTCAAGCAGCACCATGTCGCTGGCCTCTTTGCTGACGTCGGTGCCGGTAATCCCCATGGCAATGCCAATTTCGGCCTGCTTGAGGGCCGGGGCATCGTTAACCCCGTCGCCGGTCATAGCAACAATCTGGTGATCTCTTTGCAGAGCTTTAACAATGCGCAGCTTGTGCTCAGGCGACACGCGGGCGTAGATACTGACCTTTTTGACAGTAGCCTCAAGCTCAGCTTGGTCCATGGCCTCAATATCAGCACCGCTGAGGGATTGAGACTGGTCGTCGGCAATGCCCAGGGCTTGGGCGATCGCCATGGCGGTAAGCTGGTGGTCGCCGGTAATCATCATGGGGCGAATGCCTGCGCCTCGGCAGCGCTCCACCGCCAACCGCACTTCGGGGCGCAGGGCATCGATCATGCCGACCAGCCCCAGCCACACCAGGTCTTGCTCAGCCTGGTCGGGGTTGCCCTCGGCAGGCGCTGTGCTTAGGGGTCGGTAGGCAAAGCCCAGTACCCGCAGCCCTTGAGCGGCCATGTCGGCGTTGTCGTCTACAATGCGCGATTTTGTATCCTGCCCCAGCGCTACAGATTTTGCGTCCTCTAGATAGTGGGTGCAGCACTCCAGCAGCATTTCTGGCGACCCCTTGGCCAGCATCAGGTAGGGGGCCTCGGCGATCGGGGCGGGCAGGGTCAGATCTTGACTCAGCGCCTCAGCGCCGCTAAACACTACGCTCATGCGCTTGCGTTCTGAGGAAAAGGGAAACTCTATGACCCGCTGTAGCTGATGGCTCAGGCGGTGACGGTCTAAGCCCCCCTTCGCAGCTAGTACCACCAGCGCCCCTTCGGTGGGGTCGCCCATGATCGCCCATTCACCAGACTCTTTTTGCAGTACCGCATCGTTACACAGCAGCCCGTCGGTCAGCAGTAGCGCCACCTCAGGAGACTGGCGCGGGTCTACGGCCTGGTCCTGGCTAAGAAAGTCTCCCTCGGGCGCGTAGCCTTCCCCAGTGATGTGCAGCACCTGCGATAGGGTACGCACCTGCTGCACCACCATCTTGTTTTGGGTTAGGGTGCCGGTTTTGTCTGAACAAATTGTTGTCACCGAGCCTAGGGTTTCAACCGCAGGCAGACGGCGAATTAAAGCCTGGCGGCGCACCATTCGCTGGGTACCAATGGCCAGCGTTACCGTAATTACCGCTGGCAACCCCTCAGGCACCACCGCTACGGCCATGCTCAGAGCCACCTCCAGCAAGCGTTCAAAGGCCTGCCAGCCGCCAAAGATAACGCCGCCCACCACCACCAGTGCCACTAGGGATAGCGATCCTACCACCAGCACATTGCCCAGCTGATCCATGCGCTGCTGTAGGGGAGTAGGCTCGGTTTCGACCCCTTGCAGCATGGCGGCAATGCGGCCCAGCTCGGTTTTCATGCCGGTGCTGGTAACCACGACTCGGCCCCGGCCCTGCACTACCTCAGTACCCTGAAACACCAGGTTTTTGCGATCGGCTAGGGCGGCATCGGCGGCCAGGGTTATGGCGGCCTGCTTGTTGACCCCCTGGGCTTCTCCGGTCAGGGCCGACTCGCGCAGCTGTAGGTTGACCGCCTCCAGCAGGCGACCGTCAGCGGCAACCTGGTCTCCCGCCTCTAGCAGCATGATATCGCCGGGGACTAGGTCTTGGGAGGGCACCTCCTGTAGACGATTATCGCGCTGCACCAGCACATTAGGCGACGCCATTTGCTTTAGAGCAGCCAGCGCTTTCTCGGCCCGACTCTCCTGCAGGTAGCCCAGCACGCCGTTAAGAATGACAATTGTGAAAATTGCGATCGCATCTTTTGGAAATTCGGCATTGCGTACCGACAGCACCGCAGACACCACCGCCACTGCGACCAGCATCAGCAGCATAATATTAGTGAACTGATCGAGCAAAATCTGCCAGGCTGGGCGACCGCCGGTTTCTTCTAGCTCGTTGGGGCCGTACTGGCTGCGGCGATCGATGACGCTCTGAGGGCTGAGTCCGGTGCTGGCGTCGCTCTCGAGCTGGCTGAGAGCGGTATCGGTGCCAACCGTGTGCCAGGCGGTTTTGGGGGCAGGGGAAAGGTCATTCATGCAACGCTACCGGCTACCGTTGGATTCACGCTCTACATGGTATAGCGTTGGCCAGGGCTACGTAACTGACTAGGGAGAGTGTTTTGGGAACGTAACGCCATGCTTTACAAATACGCTAGAGACGTGCCCTGTATCGCCTGGTCTTGGCTGATACGGGTGCGGAGGCAAATCCCCCTCTTGCTGCTGCCCCTGCTGCTGAGCGGCTGCCTACGCTACGACCTCACCCTGCGGTTTGACCACCACACCCACGGTCAAATTTTGCAGACCATCGATCTCAGCGATCGCGGTGCCGCCCTGGCCCAGCCCACTTTAGAGCCCTGGATGGAAGGGCTCAAGGTGCGATCGCGGCCCCTTGGAGGGCAGCTCAGCCAGAGCCCCCAAACCATTACCCTAGCCGTACCGTTCAGCACCGCCCGTGATTTGGCGGATCGATTTCAGCGGCTGTTCGCTGCTCCAGAACCGGCTTCAGAATCTATCCAAGACATCGTTAACCAGGCAGCCAGTCCGACCTATCTACAGC
>JBARUP010000185.1:0-6746 GCA_049645805.1 Nodosilinea sp. | reverse complement strand
TGGCCGACATCATCACGCTAGGGGTACCGGCACCGGGCTGAGTGCCCGCTCCGACTAGATAAAGACCGTCGATATCTTCGCTGCGGTTGTGGGGGCGGAAAAAGGCCGACTGCGCTAGCAAAGGCTCGAGGCCAAAGGCATTACCCAGGCGGGCACCGAGATGCTCTTCAAAGTAGTCGGGGGTAATGTAGCTCTGGCACACCAGCCGCTCTCTTAGATTGGGCAGGTAGCCTCGCTCCTCCAGAAAGGTAACGACCACATCCATCAGGCGATCGCCCATCTCGGTCCAGTCAATACCCGACTTGTTGTTGGGCATGGGCACTAGGGTATAGGCCGCGTGATGTCCCGGCGGAGCCATGGAGGGATCGGTGAGCGTGGGCAGGTGAATGTACTGAGAGAAATCTTTGGGGAAGATCTTGCGGCCAAAAAGGTCTTTGAGCAGCTCTTCGTAGCGGGGACCGAGAATAATGGTGTGGTGGCTGAGCTTGTCGGCTTCGTTACCATCGGCCTTGAAGCCAAAGTAAAGCACAAATACCGACATCGACTGCTGGGCCACCTTCACCCGCAGATCGCTGTTCCAGAATCGGTACTGGGGCTCGATTAATTTGCCGTAGGTGGTAGCCCAGTCGGCATTTGAAACCACCAGGTCGGCATTTATCATCTCACCATCGCCTAGAGTGATGCCAGTCACTACTTTTTTGCCTTCTTTGCGAGTGACGTTGATCTGGCTAACCGGAGCGTTGCACTTGAGCGTGCCGCCCAGTTCCTCAAATTTTTTCACGAAGCCCTGCACCAGCGCCCCGGTGCCACCCATGACAAAGTGAATGCCCCAGGTCTTTTCCACAAAGTGGATCATGGCGTAGATAGCGGGCACTGATAGCGGGTTGCCGCCCACCAGCAGCGGCTCAAAGGTAAACACCTGGCGCAGCTTGTCGCTCTTGAAGTAGCGGCTGCTGAAGCGAAACAGGCTGCGTACAGCATCGAGCTTAAGCAGGTCGGGAGCCACCTTGAGCATGGTGCCCACGTCGCCAAAGTGAGTGTAGCCCAGCTCTAAAAAGCCGCGCTCGAAGATGGCGCGGGACTGCTCATGGAACCGCTGGTAGCCCTCCCAGTCGCCCGGCTCCCCCAGGGCCAGCACCTGCTCACGGGTGTGGTCTTCGTCGCCGTCGTAGTCAAAGAACGTGCCGTCGTCGAAGTAGATGCGGTAGAAGGGCAGAACGGGCACGATCTGCACGTAGCTGCTAGTTTTGGGGCCGCCAGAAATCCCCTCTTTGATCCGCTTGTCTTCGTCGACGATGGCGGCGGGAAAGTCGTCGGAAGTTAGGTTGGCGCAATCGCGCTCTAGCGAAAACAGCTCCTCAATGAAGTGAGGCACTGTGATTACTGTCGGCCCCATATCAAAGGTAAAGCCGTCCTGGTGGCGCACGTAGGCTCTGCCCCCAGGGGCATCTAGAGCTTCCACGATGGTGGTATCAAATCCTAGGCTTTGCAGGCGAATGCCCATGGCTAGCCCGCCAATACCTGCTCCAACCACGATTGCCTGCTTCCGGCCCATGCTCGACTCCTGAGACTGTTACAAACGTTAATAAGTGCTTGTATTCTACTACCCCTAGCTCTCCCCTGCCGGGTCAATGGCGCGATATGGAGATAGCCCGATCAATTTAGCGTCGCTGAGCCAGGGCGATCGCCGCGCCTGCCTCTAAACCGCTACAGGCACCGGCAGCGACACCAAAAAATTCCGCAAGATCGCCATGCCCGCTTCGGTCAGAATGCTCTCGGGGTGAAACTGCACCCCTTGCAGGTGGGGGTAGTCGCGGTGCTGCACGCCCATAATGGTGCCGTCTTCAACCCAGGCGGTGATCTCAAGCACCTCGGGACAGGTGGCGCGATCGATTACCAGACTGTGGTAGCGAGTAGCTAGAAACGGATTCTTTAGCCCAGCAAACACGCCCTGGCCTGTGTGATGAATAGGGGACGTCTTGCCGTGCATGAGTTCTGGGGCAGAAACTACGTCGCCGCCAAACACCTGGCCCATGCTTTGGTGGCCTAGGCACACGCCTAAAATAGGAAGGGTAGGACCCAGCTTTTCGATCACTGCTAGAGACACGCCTGAGTCATTAGGAGTGCCGGGGCCTGGGGAAATAACAATACCGTCGGGCTGAAGCGCGGCGATTTGCTCAACGGTAAGCTCATCGTTACGGAAGACTCGCAGATCGCCTGCCACCGGTAGCTCAGCGCCTAGCTCACCTAGATACTGCACTAGGTTGTAGGTGAAGCTGTCGTAGTTGTCGATAACTAGAATCATGGGCGGAGCCGGGGGTAGGGCTAGAGAAGCTGTAGCTGAAACCACTGCCACAGGGGAGGCAGCAGTAGGCAAACCGCTACTGATACTGAAATCAATGCTGAGATCAGCACGGCGGCGGCAGCACAGTCTTTAGCAATCTTAGCGAGCTCGTGGTAGGTCTGCTGCACGGTGAGGTCTACTACCGACTCTAGGGCAGTGTTGATTAGCTCTAGGGTGAGTACTCCGCCGCAGGTAAGAATAATTACCGCTGTTTCTACCGGGGTGAGGTTGAGCAGCACGGCTAGACTGATAGCCAGGCTGCCTACCACCACGTGAATCCGAAAGTTACGCTGAGTTCGAAAGGCGTAGGTTATCCCCTGCCAGGCATACCTGAAGCTTATAAACAGGTTAGTGGCAACTTTCCAAGAAAGGGAGCGACTTACAGGGTCTAGATCGCCCTCTGGTGCTGGTACAACTGACTCAGAATTTTCGCTGTAAAGGGCCATACACAGGATTCAAATAAGCGATCGGACTCTAAGCCCTTATACCGTACCGTGGAGAGCTCGTCAGGGCTAATTTAGCCTACTTTTTCAGACTTTAAACCGATGACTTCTAGCAATTCGTGTTGTTTCGTCAGCATAGCCGCTAGGGTGTGGTCGTCGGGGTGGTCCCACCCCAGCAGGTGCAAAAACCCGTGGGCGGCTAGCCAAACGGCTTCCCAACGTAGGGAGTGCCCGGCTGAGCGGGCCTGGCGCTCAGCGGTATCTAAAGAGATGATGATGTCGCCTAGGTAGAGGGGCTCAGTCTCTAGAAGCTCATCTAGCAGAGGAAAGTCTGTCTCTAGGGCAGCAAAGGAGAGCACGTCGGTGGGCTGGTTGAGCTGGCGAAACTGATGGTTTAGGGCTGCGATCGCATCGTCAGTAGTTAGTTTGAGCGCTAGTTCGTAAGCGCCAATAGGTGACCCGGTCAGCGCCATCTGCTGCCCCCATCGAGCAAACCAGCGCTCCCATTCGTCGGTGATTACTACATCAGCATCTAGGTGGTCGGCCTCTAGAGCTACCTCTAGGGTCGGTAAGGTTGCTAGCGTTTCTGCCATGGGGTTAGCGAGTCAGGTAGGCCAAACCCACCAGCAGGCTCAGCAGCGCCGTTACGGTGAGTGAGAAGTGGTAAAGCGACTTACCACCCTTCTTAACCATGTTGCGCATGGCCAGCTTGACAAAGCTGGGGGGCGCTTCAGCAGTCTGTTCGGTAGGCGTTGGCTCTAGGGTGGATTGGTCCTGGCTCATGGAGAACGCTTTGTGATTGAATAGCTTTAATGTACCGGTTTTTCTAGGCCGGTGTGGTAGATACACCAACCTCTACACCGCCTGTTCCTGGAGCAGCTGATTCTCCTGACGCAGGTAGGCTTGAATAAAGGATTCGAGGTCACCAGCCATAACGTCGTCGATCGCGGTGGTTTCGACTCCCGTGCGCAGGTCCTTGACCATCTGGTAGGGATGAAACACGTAGTTGCGAATTTGGGCACCCCAGCTGGCTTCAACCATGTCGCCACGAATTTCAGCGATCGCCTCGGCCTGCTGCTCTTGGGCAACAATTAGCAATTTAGCCTTGAGGATGATCATGGCCTTTTCGCGGTTTTGCAGCTGCGATCGCTCCTGGGTGCAGCGCACCGAAATGCCCGTGGGCAGGTGGGTAACGCGTACAGCCGTTTCTACCTTGTTAACGTTCTGGCCGCCAGCCCCGCCCGAGCGCGAGGTCTTGATCTCCAGATCCTTTTCAGGGATATCCAGCTCGATACTTTGATCGAGAATAGGCATGATCTCAACGCCCGCAAAGCTGGTCTGGCGCTTGCCGTTGGCGTTAAAGGGCGAAATCCGGACCAGGCGGTGAGTCCCTTTTTCCGACTTCAGGTAGCCGTAGGCATAGCGACCGGCAATCTCCAGAGTGGCCGACTTCAGCCCGGCTTCTTCTCCTTCAGAGATTTCGACCAAATGGGCTTTGAATCCATTTTGCTCGGCCCAGCGGGTGTACATGCGCAGCAGCATCTCGGCCCAATCTTGGGCATCGGTGCCGCCTGCGCCCGCGTTGATGGTGAGCACGGCTCCTTTTTTGTCGTAGAGTCCGGCCAGCAGCCGCTGGAGTTCCCACTGGTCTAGCTCCTGGCTGAGGCTGGCAACGGTAGTCTCGGCTTCTCGAAAGAGAGAATCGTCCTGCTCCTCCTGAAGCAGTTCGAGAATGGCGAGGGTGTCGCCCAGACTGGCCTGCCAGTCGGTGAGCTGGCTGAGGCTGGCCTTGTAGTCGCTCAGCTCTTGCAGAGTGTCCTGGGCTTTGCTCTGGTCATCCCAAAATTCAGGCTGGGCGGCGAGCTGCTCCAGGTCCTGAATTTTGGCTTCGAGGGCGGGGATGTCAAAGATACTCCTGAGTCTTACCCAGGCGATCGGTGAGCGTCTCCAGCTCGCGCTTAAGGTCGGTGGTATCTAGCATAGCGGCTTCTCTTACTGGAAACTCACTATAGCGAATCTTGGCAGGTAGAAAGTGGGAGGGCACAGGGAGTAAGCAGAACTCTAGGCGCTCTACCCTTGAGTTCTGAGCCCTGCAAGCTTGCCCAGGGACGCTCTTCACCGTTCCTCATAGCTCCCATCGCCCTGGCCTACACCGCCAGATGCTGGGTAACGGCCTGCACAATATGCTGAGTCCATCGATCCACTGATCCACCATCGATCGCCTCAACCATGACGCGAATCACCGGCTCTGTGCCCGAGGGACGCACCAGCACCCGACCCTCATTTCCCATGGCCTGCTCAGCCGCCTCAACAGCCTGAGCGACAGGAGCGCAGCTCTGCCAGCTGAGGCGGCGATCGCGATCGGCGACCTGAACATTCTGGAGCTTCTGCGGGTAGGTTTGGAAACTGCCGTCGACTAGGGCGGCTAGCGAGCCACCCAGATTTTGCACCAGGGTAGCTAGGTGCAGAGCGGTCAAAATACCGTCGCCCGTCAGGCTGTAGTGGTGGCACAGAATGTGGCCCGACTGCTCACCGCCAAGCTTTGCCCCCCGGTTCACCATTTCACTATATACGTGCTGATCGCCCACCTGGGTACGCACCAGGGTGCCGCCCAGTTTTTCCCAAGCTCGCTCAAAACCTAAGTTGGCCATCACCGTAGAGATTACGGTGTGGTCGGGCAGCCTGCCCTGATCTTGCAGATGCTTACCCCATATATAGAGAATGTAGTCGCCGTCGACTACCCGGCCCTGAGCATCCACGGCCATTACCCGATCAGCATCGCCGTCAAAGGCAAAGCCCAAATCGGCTTGATGGAGCTTAACGGCTGCTTTTAGGGGCTCTAAATGAGTTGAGCCGCAGTTGACGTTGATGCGATCGCCGTCAGGGGTACCGTGGAGGGCAACCACCTCGGCTCCGGCATCTACAAACACCTGCTCCGCCAGCCGGGTAGCCGAGCCCCAGGCCATATCCAACACAACTTTCATACCTGCCAAACTTAAGCCAGGCAGCAGGGGCTTGTGCAAGAAACTGGCGTAGCGGTTGACCAGCTCAGGGCGGTAGTAGCACTGTCCCCAAGCGCCTGCGCTGGTTGCCGTACCCTGACCTCGAAGGGCCGCCTCGATTTCTGCTTGCACCCCGCCACCAAGCTTGGTGCCGTCGCGGCTAAAGAACTTAATGCCGTTATCAGCCGGGGGGTTATGGCTAGCCGAGATCATGATGCCGCCCACGGCCTGACACGACTCAGCCAGGTATGCCACGGTAGGGGTAGGGCATAGCCCAATATGCCAAACGTCTATTCCCGCAGAGGTAAGACCGGCTGAGAGGGCTGTAGCCAACATGTGGCCCGAGGTACGAGAATCTTGGCCTAGAATGACAGGCTCATCAGCTAGCCCCTGGCCTTTCATGACCTGCCCGGCCCAGTAGCCGATTTCCATAGCTAAAGGAGCGGTTAAAAGGTCGCCTACCCTGCCGCGAATGCCGTCGGTACCAAACAACGGCCCTGGCGGCAGGGGCAGCCTCGCCATACTAGAGGTAGATGACCCACCAGCGGGGCCGTCACCGCCAGCCTGATGCTGAGAGGATACCTCGCCTGTAGACCTTGCTGGGGAGCTAACCATATTAATTTTCCTCATACCTCACACTCACAGTGGAGGATAACACCTCTGCCCTAGGATGGAGCTACCCCCCTAGACCGGTTCTATCCACTGTTATGGACACTGATGCTGATACCTACGCTGATCCTCGCCTGCAAGAGAGCGTTGCTCTATTTAATCGAGGTGAATACTACAGCTGCCACGACAGCCTAGAAGCCATTTGGATGGAGGCCAGCACTTTAGAAAAGCCCTTTTACCAAGGAATTCTGCAAATTGCTGTGGGGCTCTACCATCTAGGCAATCACAACTGGCAGGGGGCGTCTATTCTTATTGGAGAAGGCGTAAACCGCCTGCGCCCCTTTGAGC